>JAFAUR010000639.1 GCA_019243205.1 Acidobacteriaceae bacterium
CACTTGCGAAGCGTTTTCTAAATAGCTTGGATCGTTAAGTACCCTGCTGATGATCTCACGCAGATTGCCCGCGTTCAGTCGTTTAAGACTGACCACCTCGCCGACTCCTGTGAATCGAATGCGGCTCGCGATCGCAGGCTGCTCATATGTGATCGGGACGGCTACGAGAGGAACTCCGTGTGTGAGTGAGTCGAGGACCGTGTTCAGCCCAGCGTGTGTAAGAGTTAAACGAGTGCGGGCGAGGAGCTCTAGCTGCGGTGCATAACCCACAACCAGGGGACTGCCGGGTAGGCGTGAAACGGCAGTTTCGTTCAATCCGTTTCCGTGCGTGATGACTAGTTGCACAGGCAAATCCGCGCACGCCTCCGCGAAAGACCGGAACACTTCCAGCTTCCGGTTCTGTAGCGTGCCGAGCGATGCATAGACCAGGGGTTTTCCATTCAGGCGATGCCAGGGGAATGGAAATTCGCTGTTTCGAGCGTCACGGAGCGGCCCCACGAAATGAAAATTCGAAGGCAATCCGCGCCGGGGAAAGTCGAATGCGGCGGGTTGCTGGCTGATCTGGGCCAATGGCGAAAACGATTGCTCGGGATCTTTGTACGGATTGAGATTCCAGGACCGGCGGTACTTGGAGATGACTTCCGTGACCGGCTTCATGACCTGGCTGTAGGCGATGTAACCGATCTCGTTGCGAAGGATGTTCCACGGACCTGTGCTGTAGCTCCACCCGGTAAAGGGAGGTGGTACGGTTGGCTCGCGATTCAAAGCCAGGGCGCAGCAAACGGTGACAAACGGAATGCCGAGATGTTCGGCAATGCTTGCGCCGGCAGGCTCGGTTTGATCAACCAGCAACGCGTCGATGCCCGCTCTTGCGATCTCCCCGGGCGCATCACGGCAAAACATCTCGGTTGTCTTTCTGACGGCTGAGATCGTGAAGCGAAGCGCGGATAGCCCGCTAAGTCGCGTCAGCGCGGCGAGTGATTCCGGCAGGGAACCTTTGGGGTGATCGGATTCGCCAATGATCAAGAATTCCAGCTGTTCTGCCTGTACCTTTGCACATAAGTCCGCCATGTGGATGACGGTCACCCGGTGGCCGCGCCTGATCAGTTCACGGCCGAGCGCCCCGAATGGATGTATGTGACCCGAGACCGGAGGGCTAATGATTCCGAAGTGCATGGTGCGTTGCACGATGAGTGGCCAGAACAGAATCGACGATGTCTGCGGCGCGCTCAACCCCGCCGGCCCGTGCAATCGAACAGCTTAAAGCGCGCGCCCGCTCCCGGTACCGCGGTTCCTTCAGCACCTGAGAGACGGCGGCACGTAGAGAAGCAGGATTCATGCTCGCTGCCGGGATCACTTTGCCAGCCCCTGAGTGCGCGACCCGTGCGGCGATAGCAGGTTGGTCGTGGGTGATCGGAAGCGCAACGAGGGGAACTCCGCAACTGAGAGCTTGCATTACGGTGTTGAGACCTGCATGCGTGATGGCAAGGCTGGCACGCGCGAGAAGTTCCAGCTGAGGTGCGAAGCCAACCACAATGGGATTGCCGGCGAACTGCTCTCGAGAACTGCGATCCGCGCTTCCAAGTGCCAGCACCAGCTGTACGTCGAGTCCTTCGCACGCCGCGGCGATGGTCGAGAATAGCCGATTGTCTTTGCTCTGCAAGGTGCCAAGCGACGCGAAGATCAAAGGGCGGCCGTCCAGACGCTCAAACGAAAACGGGATGCGAGAAGCCGTCTGTTCAACAAAAGGCCCTAGGTAATGAAACGTCGGAGGAAGGTTCCGGCGCGGGAAATCAAAGTCCGCAGTCATCTGGCACAGCTGGCCGATTGTCGAAAACGAGTCGTCGGGTTTGCGCAGTTCCGGTAAATTCCATCGCCTTCTGCAGGAATTGATGGTGGCATTAATCGGTCCGATCAGGCGATCCGTTGCGAGATATCCAAGTTTGTTGCGCAGGCGAGCGAATACAGACGCACTAAAGTTCCAGGGCACGAAAGGCGGCGGAATCAGCGGCTCGCGATTCAGCGGCAGGCTGGGGCAGACACTTACAAACGGTAGTCCTACGTGTTCCGCGACCGTACCGCCGGCGGGCTCGTTCTGATCGACCAGAAGCAAGTCCACTTCCTCCGCCGCAAGCGCGGACGGCAGTTCGCGGCACAGCAGATCCGCAATCTGGCGGGAGCACTCGACTGCGAAACGAAGCGAACGCAAGCCTTCCAGTTCCGCCATTTTCCGGACCGACTCCGCAAGTGTTTCGGAGCTTCCCTGCCCTATCGGGAAGAAATCGAGACGTTGCGCACGAGCTGCGTCGGCGGTCGCCGGAATTCCAAACAAAGAGACTTTATGCCCACGCCGTTGCAGTGCGCGGCCCAGAACCGAAACCGGATTCAAGTGTCCCGGCAGCGGCGGGCAGATCAAGGCCACATGGGGCATTCAATTCAGGTTACCGAGCAGTCAATTGCGCCGGAAGATGCACATGCCTTTCGTGAATAGCGTTCTCAATGAGAATGGAAGGCTGGGATTGCTCATTCGTACGTAGGATTGCCCGATTGGGAGAGCAGTCGTCAAACGGCGATAAGCTTCGGGGAGAGCGTGATAAGGGATGCCCGGGAAGTAGTGGTGCAGCGCGTGATAGCGTAGGCCAACGGGAGCCCAGAGTTCGGTCCAGAAATATCCGGGATGATCGATCGAGTCTCGCAGTTGCCCCAGTCGATCCATCGGCTGGCCGTCACTCTCATACGCGTGAGCGCCCAACGTTCGCAGCGAGTTCACGAAACTGACAATG
>JAFAUR010000664.1 GCA_019243205.1 Acidobacteriaceae bacterium
GAGAAGTGGATCGACCATCGTTAATTCTGTACTTTTTGCATAACAGACAATTGAGCGGGCATTCCTAAGTCGTCCTTTCATAGGACAAGACACGATGGCGCACGTTTATTCCGCGGCGAAAGAAAATGGGCGAATAAGATGTTCGCCAACGGCTTGGTATTGTGCTGCGCCTTCCATGTCGCTTCATTCGTCCCATCCCACGGCTTCAGCACGCGTGCACCAGAGATCAGTTGATCCAAGCGTTCCGACTTGAGCGGCTCGCTGTCAAGAAGATGCCCTGCCTCTTCCTGCATAGACCACTTGTTACCTTCCCGATGAATCAGTGCTGGCCCGGAAACGTAGCGAAGTATGTCTTCCAATCGCGCTGGAGTACCACGAACACGCTCGATTACATGCGGAAACATCCATGCGGGCAAGTCGAAAGAAAAATCGCGCTCGAGCCAGGGTTTTATCCGTTGCATACGTCTCTTTCTGTCAAATCGTTTCTGCCAAATCGATCCGTTCCACCCCGGCTGAACTCCAATTACGAGAGCACGGAGGCGATTAGAGCTCTCAGGGGCCCGTAATCTAACGATGTTCAACTCAAACGGCTCACATGGCCTCCTCCAACCCCGCGGTCCATTTCAGAAACAAGTTGATCGACAGGATGGAAAAGGCGCCGTGCGATCGCCAAGTGGGCTTTAGCTGTGCGACCGGCCGGCACGTCCTCGTTGATCCATCGGCGAGCTTCCTCCGCAAGCAGGATGCGCAATTCGCCGCGCAAGCGTTCCTCGAGCGAGCGGTAGGTCGGATGGATGCGGTAAAAAGGATCCAGCGTGTCCATAAAGTTCTCTGGCGTCGGCAAAGGGCCTGCCGCGTCAAGCAGCCCGACCTCCATGACCTCGCACTTTCGATCTTCCAGAGCAGCTCGAAGTTCATGAGCGGAGAGTTCCGGAAGCTTGGGTGCGTCCGGTGAATCTGTCGGAAGCGCAAGCTTCTTCAGAGCGCGTGAAAAGATAGTGAAGATATCAGAGCCTTGTGGGCTCGCCCAATGCACGATTCCGATCCATCCGCCGGGTCGCACGACTCGTACAGCTTCATCCAGCGCCACGCCCCAATCGGCAAACAAGGTGGTCGACAGGATGGAAAAGGCGGCGTCGAATGTGCTTTCCTCGAACGTGAGAGCTTGGCCGTCCATCACGAGAGCCTTACATTCCGGGTAAGGAGCCAGACGTTGGGTTAACCGAGCGACCATAGCGGACGAAATATCGATAGCAGTGACCCTCGCCCCGAGGGCAGCCGCCTGAAGTGCCAAAGCACCGGTTCCCGCACCGATGTCGAGCACCGAGTCGCCAGCTCTTACCGATGTTCTTTTGAGAGCGGCCTTTGCCAGACGAGCGGAGAGAGGCTCCGCCCAAGTCTCATAGGTAGCGACCGTGGCGTCGAAAAAATCAGCTATACGAGTATTCGGAGTTTCGTTCATAGTTCCTCTCGGAAAACCTCTACAATTTCCAGCCCCACTGTAAGGCGGCCTAATGCCTCTTCTACAGATTTGCGTAAGGAGGTCGACTATGTCTGTTGCACAGACAGTGCTATTCCGTAGTCGGTTTTGGTTACCGCATCGGCCGTGAGCAGTTGGCCTTGACCGTAACGCAGACCGCTAGACTATCCGAGATTCGGACGATACGATCGGCGCTTTCATTGAGTCTCTCCGTCCATAAGACAAGACACCTGATTCACGCACTTATTCCCGCAGTTGCCGAAACAGATTTTCAGATATGCGACTGGACTCAAACCGATGGGGACCCTCCATCACTGTGCTCAGCTTGAGGAGCGTGGCAATATGCCGGGTATAACTCCGAATTGACGATCACATGCCAGTGCGCTCATTGAACTCGACTTGGGAGCCACTGAGCGGATAGGTACCGGTAAACGTTAGAAGTCAATCTGGACTGATGCGGCGCTCGATGGCGAAGTCGCGCAGTAAGATAGAGCGCCGGATCAGTTTAGATTGAGCCGTTTGCAGTGAGCGCTGGCGTTTGCGGCGGACGCGGCCACTTACGTGCTTATTGGAATTTCAATAGCGTTTCTCTTGATAGCGATGCACTCAGATATTGCCATTGCATCTCAAGAAGTGAATCCATTTGGGGCACGCTGCGATTAGATGGTAGGACGGATCGCAACAGCGCGCAAGCTCATTCGCAGACGAGCATTCCAGTGACTCACGCGCAGCGTCCGTCGCGCCAGCGGCTTAGTGCTAACGGCCCAGTATTTACGTTCCGAGTTGCTCGTGTGTGATCGGGTAATCGGAAACTGAGATCACGCGGCGAAATCGCGCGCGCCTTATGTGAGAGTTGTAGCCCAACTTTCAAGCTACCGATTAATGGGCGATTTTAAACAGAGTGCGGAGGAAGTACGTGTTGTCTGTGCCTCATCGCCAAAGATAACCTCCCCCAAAACCTCAATTTCCGGATTGCCTGTTGTCTGCGCAACAAACTGACGTTTGAAT
>JAFAUR010000899.1 GCA_019243205.1 Acidobacteriaceae bacterium
TAGCAAACGTTTCAGTGGGATGGACGCGCACCGCAAGCCTAAATTGTTGGACGCCGATGGGCTTTGGGATTACGCGCTGAAGAGTTTAGCGCGGCGGGCGCACTCAGCGGGCGAACTGCGCGCAAAACTAGCGCGCCGCGCACAAGAGCCCCGAGACGTCGCCGGGGTTCTCGGGAAGTTAGGAGAGTACGGACTCGCGGACGATGCGAAGTTCTCGGAAACCTATGCCGTTTCGCGCATGCAGAACGAAGGCTTTGGCCGGCTGCGCGTATTACGCGAACTGCGCGCCAAGCGCGTTGCCACTACCGTCGCAGAGCGGGCGGTTGAAAAGACGTTTGCCGGAACCGACGAGTCCCAGTTAATTGAGCAATTCCTCAGCCGCAAGTACCGAAAGGTTGATCTGCGCCAATTTTTGAGCGAGGAAAAAAATCTGGCGAACGCATACCGTCGCCTGGTTGCAGCGGGATTCAGCGGCCGCGGAGCGCTCTCGGTTTTGAAACGCTATTCCCGTTTGGAACAGGACTGGGAAGAAGCGCCGGACGAACCCGATCTGGCTTAAAACTTCACCTGCGGCACTTTCTTCTCTTCTTGCGTGGCCTTGAAATAAGCGTCTTCCTGGCGGAATCCAAACACTGAAGCAGCGATGCTCCTCGGGAAAAGTTGAATGTCTGTGTTGTATCGCTTGACCGCTTCGTTGTAGTCGCGCCGGTCAACGGCAATGCGGTTTTCAGTGCCTGCCAGTTCATCCTGAAGCCGGAGGAAGTTCTCGTTCGATTTAAGCTGCGGGTAATTCTCCTGGAGAACAAGGAGGCGCCCGATCGCACTTCCTAGCTGGTTATTAGCGTCGATCGTGTCCTGGCGTGAGCGTGCATTCAGTAAGGCAGATCGAGCATTTGCCACTTCACCAATCACAGATTGCTCCTGCTTGGCGTATCCCTTAACCGTCTCGACAAGGTTGGGGATGAGGTCGGCCCGGCGTTTCATATCGTTGTCGACTTGTGCCCAGCGGGCGTCAATGTCATTCTTTTCAATAACGAAGGTGTTCTTCGCGCTCATCAACTGCCCTCCGATGATCACCGCGACGATGACAATCCCACCTAGTACAAGCAATGCGCCTTTCAAACCCAATCCTCCTTTGCCGATGAATTTACCGCTCGAGAGCGTCTACGAAGCGGACAAGTGCCTCCATTTCGATGAGGTAATCACCGAGAAGGGATAGAGCGCTCGCTGCCGCAGGCGGTTTAGAAGTTGCTCGAATGGCCAGTATCGCACTTGAAGCACCGAAGCTTCTTGCCAAGACGCGCTCGAGGCCCGCAATCACGTCGGCCTTCTTCCAATACGACGGGTGACCGCTCAGAATGAGAGCGTGTCGCCCCAGGACACAGAAAGTGGAAAGCGAATCGGTCAGAAGACGCGTGAGCCTGGCCGAATCGGGGAGGGCCTCGGCCGCCTTCTGGCGAAGCCGAATCTGTTTCGCGCGGAGCTCATGTTCCACTTCAGCGCGATAGAAAACAGGGTCGATGACCATTCCGTCGATCGGATCGGAACCAAACAGAACCTGGCGGCGTTCCCGCATGTCGTGAAATTCCATCGGGAAGCAGTCAGTCGACGTCCTTACCTCTTCAGAGGTCAGCAACAGCGGCGGGGGATTCTTACGCTCGGTCCACCAGCGCGATACCGGTTCAAACGAGCCCAGTTCGTGGGGGGTGATCCTGCCGACAACACACAGAATGTTCAGGTCAGAACTCCCTTCGAGCCAATCGTCCATGGCAGCCGAGCCATATAGGACGACAGATTGAAGATTGGCTTCGAATGCCGATTTCAGGCGGCTGACTAAACTTTGCAGTTGATTGTCGATCACTGTGTTTCCTGTTCGCCTACCAGTCGCTGCTTGCTCCGCCACCGCCGAAATCCCCTCCGCCGAACCCGCCGAATCCGCCGCCACCGCCTGAACCGCCGCCGAATCCGCCGCTACCCCAGTCGCCACCCGAGCGCGGTCCCCGGCCCAACATACTTCCGAGTACAAAACCCGGAACGAATCCGCC
>JAFAUR010001062.1 GCA_019243205.1 Acidobacteriaceae bacterium
CTGGGGCGCCCGGTGCCGATACGTGGAAGAATGGAAGCGCCAAGAAGACCGGCGCTGCCAATGCCTGGTCAATCATTGTCGCCGATCCGGCGCGCAATCTTGTATTTGTTCCCACTGGAAGCGCCAGTCCTGACTATTACGGAGGCGAGCGCTTGGGAGACAATCTGTTCGCGAACTCCGTGGTGGCGCTCGATGCAGATACCGGGAAAATGAAGTGGCACTTTCAAACCATCCATCACGATCTCTGGGACTATGACGTGGCCTCGCCTCCGTTGCTCTTCGACATGCGCCGTAACGGAGAAATAATTCCCGCGATTGGAATCGGTTCAAAGTCAGCCAATCTCTTCATCCTGAATCGCGAAACCGGGCAGCCGGTATTCGGCGTTCAGGAACGCCCTGTTCCGAAGAGCGACGTACCGGGCGAAGTTGCGTCCCCCACTCAGCCGTTTCCGGTGATGCCGCACGCGGTGTCTCCGCAAAAGTTGACCGCGGCGGATGCCTGGGGGAGCGATGAGGATGAGCGAAAGGCTTGCCGAGATGAAATGGCGCAACTCCGTTCTGAAGGCGTGTTCACTCCGCCTTCGCTTCGAGGATCGCTATTCATGCCTGGCAACATCGGCGGCATGGCCTGGGGCGGCGCGGCATATTCTCCTGCGCTGAATGAAATCATTTATCCCGCAAACAACCTCGCCTCCGAAGCTCGACTGATTCCGCGTGCCGACATGGAGAGCCGCCGCCAGAGTGAAGGCCGCAAGCTGAATGGAAGCTGGGAATTCGGCGAGCAGCGCGGCACGCCGTACGGCATGATGCGGCGGTTCATCCTGAGCCCGAAAGGATTGCCATGCACTCCTCCGCCATGGGGCACTCTCTCGGCGATTGACGCAAGCACGGGAGAGTTGAAGTGGCAGGTTCCGCTAGGGCGGCTGTCCGGGATGCCGGGCAAGCCGGGCACTCCGCCGGCCTGGGGCTCGATCTCGTTGGGCGGCCCGATTGTTACTGCTGCCGGCCTCGTCTTTGCCGCCGGCACTCTCGACCCGGCGATATACGGCTTCGACGCCTCCACCGGAAAGCAATTGTGGAAAGGTGACCTGCCAACGAGCGCGCGTGCCACGCCAATGACGTTCCAGTCGCCGGTTGGCAAGCAATATCTGATCATCTCCGCAGGTGGTCATCAGCCGGCCGGCGATGCGCCTTTGGGCGATTACGTCATTGCCTTCTCTCTCAACTAGGCCAGTCACTTGCAAACCCGACCTCCTGATAGAAATTCCACGCGTGTCACGGTAGGCATACATCCAGTGCGTGAAGCGCTTCGCACCGCCCGTCCCTTCGACAAGGTTCTGGTTGCAAAGGGCTCTGCCGGTCCGCGCCTTCAGGAAATCATCGAACTCTGTCGTGAAAAATCCGTTCCCGTCCGGTTTGAGCCCCGTGAAGCGCTCGACCGCGCAGCGAAAGGCGTTTCGCATCAGGGCGTAGTTGCTTTCGGCGCAGCCCATACGTACGCGAGTCTCGATGAACTGGCCGAAAATGCACAACTGCTCGTTGTTCTCGACGGCGTGGAAGACCCCCACAATCTCGGAGCTATCGTGCGCACCGCCGATGCGGCCGGTGCTAATGGCGTGATTGTGGGAGAGCGACGGTCGGCGCCTTTAAGCGAGACCGTTGATCGTGCGGCGGCTGGGGCGCTCTCCTCTGTTGCGGTAGCTCGCGTTACAAATATCACTCAATCGCTTGAGCGCCTGAAAGAGCGCGGCTTCTGGATCTATGGCTTGGACGAGCGAGGGAAGGCGCTCTATACAGATGTCGACTACGCGCAACCCTCCGCTATCGTTCTGGGCGGCGAAGGAAATGGTCTGCATCAAGGTGTGGCGAAGCATTGCGATGTGCTTGTGCGAATCCCCATGGCGGGCGCTATCTCTTCCCTGAACGTGTCGGTAGCGGCGGGAGTTGTGTTGTTCGAGTGGAGGCGGCGCAGAAGCGCGCGCTAAGTCCGCGCTTGTCGATCTGTCGTCAGCGCCAGGACCATCGTTTCCATGATGACGCGGTCGTCTTTATAACCTTCACGAAACTTTTTGTCGGTTTCGTAGATCAGCCGCACGGCTTTGCCGAGCTGCTCTTTCGAGAAAGTATTGGCGGTGGTGATCACCTGTTCGGCTCGATCGCGCCACATGCGTACACCCAGCTTGGAAAAATAACTGATGGCCTGCTGCACCGAATTGACGCGGGATTCCTTTGCAGCCAAGGCAAGCCGAAACTGTGTGCTCAGAAAGGTCAACGCCAGCGGTAGATACTCGCCCTCGCGCACAAGGATATCGACTGATCGCAAGGCGTTCCTCCGGTCTCGCTTACCGAGGGCGCTGACAAGGGCAAAAATTGTACTTTGTGCCGAGTTCGGAACCAGGGCACGAAGGTCCTCGGCAGTCACCGCTCGTTCACTACCGACAAACAAGGAGAGCTTTTCAATCTCGGCAGCCATGCGGCTCGCATCTCCGGCGACCGCATCCAGCAGGATGGCTAGCTCAGCACCGCCGATTTTCAGGTTCTTCTCTCTCGCAAGCTGCTGGGCCAAGTGGCGGCACGCCTCGGGCGTAAACTGACGAAACTCAACCACAGCCGGTACATCCGAGTAGAACTTCTGCACGCGCTCGAGCTTGGGACGATCGTCACCGGCGAAATCGAACCGGGTGCATTCAAAGACGACTACTGTTCCGGCTGTCGGTTGCTTCAGGTATTCGCCCAGTACCGATGTTGACGAAGAAGATCCGGCTGTGTCCTCGTCATCCGAATTAGATGTGAGTCTTCGTGGTAGCGCGAGTTCCGCGCTTGCGACCCAGATAAGTCTTTCTGAAGAAAACAGCGAAAGCGATCTGGCGTCATCCAGAACCTCGCTTAGACTTACGCTCTCTAAGTCAGTGGCCGTTAAGCCTTCTGCCCTTGCCTGCTCCGGTAGCACCCGCGCTGTCAGAGCTTCACGGCAGATCCGGCGTTGGTAGGCTTCCTGGCCAAGGAACAGGTAGACGGGCGATGGCGGTTGCTTTCCCAAACGGGCAAGGAATTGTTCCGGAGTCATGTCGCCTAGAAGTTCTCCACAACCGCGCTGACGATATCCCTCGCAAGATCGCGACCGAGGCGGTCAAAAGCAGGGCCGCTCTCGTCAAAGAATTGGTGAGGGTCAACTGCGATGTCGTAGTTCTGGCGATACGTAAGATTAGGGCGGGAGAACAGAACCCGGCCAGTGGCGCGCTCGGTTAGCGTGATATTGACGGAGACCACCGCCTGAACCGTAGTTGCCTTGCCTGAGGTCGGATCAAAAACCAACGGATAAGCGTACGCGTTGGCGATGGTGCCGTTCAGAACCGCATCTGCCTCAGCCGGGTTATTGACAATTCGAAACCTCGTTCGCTCGGTGAATTCCCGCCCGATCTCAGCCGGCAGCACGTCCACCAGCTTGTAGCGCATTGTAAGCGTTCCAAACGCGGGAATCGAGATCGTCTGGACGCTCTTGGGAACCAGATCTGCCCTTGCCCCCGTGTGGTAACCGCAGGAAAGAAATGTGGCCCAAACGGCCGGTGTAGCGAGCGCGAAAGCCCGCCGCGTCACCGCCCGCCCTCCACTAATTGCGTTACGATTTCTGCGGCGGTATCCGCTACCATCTTTAGATTGTCGGCGACCACCCAGAGCCAGGCGGCTCGCGGGTTATTGCGGTCGATGCGAATATCGCCGGCAATCAAACCGCTTTGTCCCGCAGCACTAACCACGTCCGGCGCATCCTGGTCCGCACTCCGGATCTCGATTTGAGCTGATGCAAGGCTTTCCGTTATCGAAGCCGTTGAGATTGCGTTCTTGAACTCCACCCACAGCGAAATACTGTAACCGTGAAACACCGGCGCCTGCAGCAACCGGATAGACGGCATGGGAATCGAGCCCGGCTCGCGGCTTAGTTGCGTCGCCAGATCCCTTTCAATGCGCGTTTCCACTGCGTCCAAAACCGTAGGCGCTTCCTCGCCATAGCGCGCCAGTAGGTTGAACGTCAGTTGCGCATCGAAAACTTTCTTCTCGAGAGGCTTGAATGACAAAAGGCTGGTGGTTTGCTGGTGCAGTTCAGATACTCCGCCTTTGCCACGCTCGCTTGCGGGCTCGAAGATGTTCGCGATCGCCTGCTTGATTTCGCCCGCCAGCCGAAGCCTCCTGAGTACCATGTCCAGCGCGATTGCCGCCGGATGTGGAACGCCGATAAGCCACGCCGAGCTACCGTCCGGACGAGCAGAGTCATAATCGAATAACCTGGTGTCGGGCCGGCCTTCCAGGTCGCCCGTGCAGTCGATGAGAATTACGGATCCGTTCGCAGCCCTTGCAATGTCGTAGGCTTTCGCCGCCCCCTCCGGGGTTCCTGCGTGAACGACGACGCGGCTTCCGCGGATTGCTTCCGGGCTGAGCGGTTCCACGTAAACCGCCTCGCCTTCCTCCTCGCCGAAATTGCCTTCGCCGTTGGCAGCGAAATCTTTCACGCGTGCGCCCGTCCGATTTTGCAGGACCTCCCGCACTTCCTTACCCAGCAGTGTTTCGCTGCCCACGAGGGCCACTCCCGCCCTCGATTTCTTACTCAATTCAGCCAATCTGATGCTCCGGGAGAGGCGTGGGCGGGCGCGATTTTCGGTAGCGACGGATGATGCCGCCCAATCGGATTAGGATCCCGCTCAGCAGGTAAGCGCTCGCAAGAGCCAGCAGCACAGGTTGTGCCCAAGCCCAAATCAAAAAGCCGATGCCGCCCACCAACAAAACGATAAGAGGCGTTCTTGGCCGCGAGACACTAATCTGCTTGAAGCTCGGATAGCGCCAGTTGCTGACCATCAGCAGCGAAATGATGCCAAGCAGAACCAGCCATGTCACCGAGAATGCCATCGATCGCACCGGCTCCGAATCAATGAACACCATTGCCGCAATGAATCCTGCTCCAGCGGGAATGGGCAATCCGACAAAATATTTCCGATCTGGTCGCCCGGGATTTTTGGGCATCGGGTTGGTTTGCACGTTGAATCGGGCCAGCCGCACAGCTCCACAAAGCAGATAGAAAAAAGCGAGCGAGTAGCCTGCGTTTCTCAAATGGCTGATCAGGCCCGGCTCATCCGGTAAATAGACGAACTGCACACCCCAGACAAATGCCAGCACGGCCGGCGCGATACCGAATGTGATGACATCTGCCAGGGAATCAAGCTCACGTCCGAATGCACTCGTCGTGTTGGTCATGCGCGCGATCCGACCATCCAAGCCGTCGAAGAAAACTGCGAATCCAAGCGCTTTGGCAGCAATCGTGAAGTGCGGATTCGAAGAGAAATCTCCCCCTTTAGCCTGTATCGCTCCTTCGAACGCTTGCAGGATCGCGAGAAATCCAAGAAAGATATTGCCGCTCGTAAACAAGGAGGGCAGAGCGTAAGCTGCCCGACGGGGCCTTTTCTGCACCTGGGGGCTGGGCGCCGACAAGCTGGAATCCACTCTAGGCCTCCACCTGATCCACCGGCTCGGCCAGCACAGATACTCCGGCCGAAACCCGGTCACCTACCTTGACGGCGGTCCGCCATTCAGGACCAAAAATCACATCCACACGAGAGCCAAATTTGATGTACCCAATTCGATCACCTGTCCGGAGCCTGTCTCCCACTTTCCGATAACACACGATTCGCCTGGCGATCAGGCCGGCAATCTGGCGGCAAATAACCCGCCCGCGTACGCTTTCCAGCACCAACGTGTTTTGCTCGTTTTCGAGCGAAGCCTGTTCATGGCTGGCAACCAGAAACTTCCCTTTCTGGTAATCGAGAGCCGTGATCTCTCCGGGCACAGGTGTCCGATTTACATGGACATTGAAGATATTCAGGAAAATACTGATCCGAGTCTCGCTCGGACTCAGGGACAGAACCGACACGACCTTGCCATCCGCAGGCGCCAGAATCAGCTCACCCTCCGGCGACACTCGGTCCGGATCGCGAAAGAAGTACACACAGAATGCCGCGAGCACATAGAACAGCACGCCCGCCCAAGGCCCCCACAAATACGAGAGCACTAATCCGACAAGAATGAGCCCGCATGCGTAGTAAATGCCGTCACGAACTATACGCAAGCACTCATTTTCTCATGCGAACCGGCCGCCCACGTCCTCCGAGGAAGCTCTCGAGATCAGGCCCGCCAATAGCGCGATCCGCTCGGGGATTCGCTCCAGAAGTACGCTTTCGGTTACGGCGTGTGCACCTTCACCGACAGCTCCTAATCCGTCCAAGGTCGGAATTCCCAACGCCGCTGTGAAGTTGCCGTCAGACCCTCCACCCGTCGCCGATTCCTCGAGCTCCAGACCAATCTCGCGACCCACCTCACGCGCGCTCTCGAAAAGCGCAGCTATTTTGGAATTTCGCTCCATCGGTGGCCGGTTCGGCCCGCCTTCAACGCTGATCCGGCAGCGCGGATCGAGAGCCTGCAGCTTCGAGAGGCGCTCGCCTACCTGTCGAGCATCGCTCTCCGTAACCGCCCGAACATCGACCTCGATCTCAGCCGAAGCCGCCACCACATTCGAACGAGTACCGCCGCGCACAACACCCGGATTGACCGTGACCCCTAGCGCACGATCACTCAGCTTCGCTACTTCCTGGATCTGATGCGCGGCTTCCACGATCGCACTCGCCCCGGCCTGGAAGTCCACACCGGCATGAGCAGCAACGCCCTCCACCCGTATGAGATAGCGGCCGACACCTTTACGTGCCGTCTTCAGCTTGCCGCTGAGACCGGTACCGGGCTCCAAAATGAACGCGGCGCGACTTTTCCTCCCTTCGGCTTCCGTCAACGGTCGCGAATCGGGGCTCCCTACTTCTTCGTCTGAGACAACGAGCAGCACGACGGGGCAGTTGACCGCGATCTTCATCTCACGTAAAAGGCGCATGGCGTACAGAAAGATCACCAGGCCGGATTTCATATCCAACACTCCCGGCCCCCATAACCGGCCTTCTTCCTTACGAAAAGGCATTTGGCGCAGCGTGCCGAGCGGCCAGACGGTGTCCGCATGTCCGATCGCCAAAAGCTGTCTGCTTTGACTCTTTCCGGAGCCGCCAAATGTAAGCTTCAAGTGCTTACCGAATCGTGGACTCGGAACAACTTCGGACTGTGCGAGGTCCCGGTTCACCTCGATCAGCAAATCCATCACGTGATCCACGGACTCTGGGGAATCGGTCGGCGACTCGGCCTCCACCAACCGCTGGATTAACGCAGCGATTTCCTCTTGCCTTTCAAGCGCATAGCGCAGGTAAGCGTGCATCGGCTGTTATAATAGCCCTTCCCATGACATCGATGGACATTGGTGAAATCACCGGAATTCTGCCCCATCGCTATCCCATGCTCATGGTGGATCGCATTGTTGAAATCAACGGCGAGACCATCGTGGGCATCAAGAACGTCACCGTGAATGAACCGCATTTCACGGGTCACTTTCCCGGCTTTCCGGTGATGCCCGGAGTTCTCATCATCGAGGCAATGGCCCAGGTCTCGGGAATCCTTGTGGCTCACCTGGCTCCGCATACGCGCGGCAAGATTATGTTCCTTGCGTCGGTGGAGGATGCGAAATTCCGTAAGCCGGTGGTTCCAGGAGATCAGCTGCGTATTGAAATGAAGATCCTGCGCCTGAAAACCACTATTGCCAAGATTCAGGGCGTCGCGACTGTGAACGGCCAGCCCGTCGCCGAAGCTACTTTGATGTGCAAACTCACCGATCGTCTGTCGGGACTTGAATCTGCCGCGGAGGTTCCTGGCCTTACCCTGGCCTGATTCTCGCCCGCATTCATGGCAGTTCATCCCACCGCCATCGTTGATCCCGATGCGAATATCTCGACTGAAGCTGAGATCGGACCTTACTGCGTTGTCGGAAGCGGCGTAACAATCGGCGCTCGCACGCGCCTGCTCGCTCACGTCTATCTCGAAGGCAAGCTGACCATCGGCAAAGAAAACATCTTCTACCCTTATTCATCGTGCGGCGTCGCTCCGCAAGACAAGAAGTACAACGGTGAGCCGTCCGAAACAGTGATTGGCGATCGCAACTCGATCCG
The DNA here is from genome assembly GCA_019243205.1 of Acidobacteriaceae bacterium. Taxonomy (GTDB): domain Bacteria; phylum Acidobacteriota; class Terriglobia; order Bryobacterales; family Bryobacteraceae; genus Bog-105. The sequence goes on from JAFAUR010001062.1 coordinate 8,079, forward strand.
CGAATTCGTCACAATTCACCGTGGCACCGAAGGCGGCGGCATGGTTACTTCGATTGGCGATGGCAATCTGCTTATGGCCTACGTGCACATCGCGCATGATGTGCGTATCGGAAATCGGACTATCATCGCGAACGGTGTGACTTTCGCCGGCCATGTCGTCGTGGAAGACTACGCAAACATCGGCGGGCTGAGCGCCATCCATCAGTTCTGCCGCATCGGCACTCATGCCATTGTGGGCAGCTACAGCGTGATCAAGCAGGACGTTCTTCCTTACTCGACCACCGCGACCAATCATCAGGCGGAAGTTTTCGGAGCAAATAAAGTTGGTCTCGAACGCTGCGGCTTTGGCAGTGACGCCATCGAACCGCTGCAGAATGCTTTTCGCATTCTCACCCGCGCCGGGCTGAATACCTCCCAGGCATTGGCACGTATCGAAGAAGAACTGCCACAAACGGACGAAGTCAAAAGTCTGATTGGATTCATTCGCACATCGAGGCATGGTTTCGTCAAGTAAGGTTGCTTTGTCGCACACGGCAACACCTCAACGCTACGGCATGATCGCGGGAAACGGCCGCTTTCCGCTGCTTGCTCTCGAAACAGCTCAGCGTGAAGGGCATCAAGTGGTCGTTGTGGCAATTGAGAACGAGGCCACCCCGGATCTAGCGCGCTTCACTTCATCGCTGCATTGGGTGAACGTCGGACAGCTCGGGAAGTTGATCGAAATCTTCCAACGCGAACGAATTTCCGAGGTCATGATGACCGGCCAGGTGAAGCACATCAGCCTATTCTCCGGTCTGAAGCCTGACTGGCGTCTTCTGAAGCTGCTCACATCGTTGCGTGAAAAGAATACGGCATCTCTAATCGGCGGCATCCAGCAGGTGCTCCGCGAAGAAGGCATCGAGTTGTTCGACTCGACACATCTGCTGAAGCATCTGCTTGCGCCCGCAGGCATCCTGACACGTCGAAAACCCACGAAACACGAGGAATCTGATCTCCGCTACGGTCGCCGGCTCGCGTCTGTGCTTGCGAGTGCGGACATCGGACAGTCTGTGGTCATCAGTGACAAAGCATGCGTGGCTGCCGAAGCGATGGAGGGAACGGACGCCATTCTCCGACGAGCAGCGGCTTTGACGGGCGGCAAACCCCTGCGTCTAGCCAAGGCCTCCCGAGGCCGTGCTCATCTCCTGTTCGACGTACCTGTCGTGGGCCTGACCACCATCGAAACGATGATCGAGACCGGAACTACAGCGCTGGCCGTCGATGCCGGGCGAACGCTCCTGCTTGATAGAGAGGAGTCTCTCGCGAGGGCCGATAATGCAGGGATCTCGATCGTCGGGCATCCTCCACTGGACTCGTAAAAATGGACAAAATCCGCGCAGCAGTCGTTGGAACAGGCGCATTCGGCCGGAATCACGCCAGAGTCATCAGCCAGCTACCCGATGTCGAATTGCGGGCGCTGGTCGATACCGACCTCTCGAGAGCGCAGAACATTTCTGAAGAATACGGCGGAAAACCATGTACGAACCTTGACGCAATCGTGGGAGAGATCGACGCTGCTGTCATTTCGACGCCGACGATCACCCACGAAGCGATCGCAACGACGCTTCTCAACTCCGGCCTCGATCTCCTTGTCGAGAAACCAATTGCCGACAGTTCAGCAGCGGGCGAACGGCTCTCCCGCCTCGCCCGGGACAACGGGCGCATCCTTCAGGTTGGCCACCTGGAGCGATTCAATCCCGCAGTAATCGCTCTCGAGAGGGCGTTGACCGTTCCGCTCTTCTTCGAAGTACACAGGTTAAGCGTCTTCACCCCGCGCAGCCTCGACATCGATGTTGTGCTCGACTTGATGATCCACGATCTCGAGATCGTCCTCAGCTTCACTCGTCATTTACCGCAGGAAGTCCGCGCCGCCGGCATCTCCGTTCTTTCTCCTAAGGTGGACATCGCGAATGTGCGGCTCGCGTTCGCAAGCGGCTGCGTGGCCAACCTTACAGCCAGCCGCGTCTCCACTGAGCAGGTCCGGAAATTGAGACTCTTCCAGCCCGGCGAATACGTTTCTGTCGACTATCGGCGGCAGGATGCAACGCGCCTCGCTGTCGATAACGGCGCAATCCGTTTTTCGCCGCTTCCGGTGGAACCCGCGGAGCCCCTTTTTCTTGAGTTGCAGGCCTTTTTCTCCTCCGTACGAAGCCGCTCGGCTCCCAAAGTCGACGGCTTGGCGGCGTCAAACGCGCTGCGTGTGGCGGAGGCAATTCTTGATAAAATAAAAGAACACTCAGAGTTAGTCGCATCGACTGTTCAACGTTCCCGGTAGCGGATTATCCCCGCCGGGCAACTTCAGGACTTCCAGTTACGTCCCTACATCGATTTGTTGCAAGAGATCTCTCCCATGACTCCTGAAGCATCCTCCGCGTCAGGCCCGGCCCGGAATTGCGATCTCGAGTTGGATCTGATGCGCCATTGGCCTTCTGAGAGGCCTCGGAAACAATGGATCGGGACCCTGGGCAGTTCGGTTGCGCTGCACGTTTTATTTTTCTTTATCGCGGTACAGCTGCCAAGCTTTGCCGTTCGTACTGAACCGGCGAAGCAAGTAGTAGTCAAACGTATCCCCTTGTACTTGCCGCGCGACGTCTTGACCCAGCGCGCGCCTAATCGCAAGGAGATTTCAAAGAAGATCGACCTTTCCGACTTGCTCGCGCAGCAGGAAGCGCGAGCACAACGCGCTGTGCCTAAACCGAGTGTGCGGAAGTTCGAAATGCCGGCTCAAACGACCAGGCAAGTGGCGAAGGCCCAACCTGTGCCCGCGCCCGAGCCGCCCAAAATCTCCGCTGATATTCCTGCGGCGCAAGTCCCCGGATCAATAACCGGTCTGGGCGCTCCCACCCCACCGCCTCCCGCTCCCGCGCAAAATCCCTTTCAGAATATTGGGGCGGATCTACCTCCCAGTCCACATCCGACATTGCAGCCGCCGAAGGCGACGGTCCAGTCGGCGGTAAAGAGCCTTTCGCAGAGAAGTAACGGAGAGCATGTGGTCGTCAGTGATGACAGTCCGATGGAACCGCTCCGGCCCTCTCCCGGTTCGCCTGCTGAGGCCGCTGGCCGACGTGCAGGTGCTTCCGTTGAGCTTCAGAGTGACCCCCAGGGCGCTGACTTCAAACCTTATCTGGCGCACATCCTTGCCATCGTTCGAGCGAACTGGCGGCGCGTTATTCCCGAAAGCGCCCGCATGGGAACCCTGCGGGGTCGAACGACCATCGAGTTCATCATCAGTCGCGACGGCAGCATCCCCAAATTGGTCACCGCGGACTCCTCGGGCTCAGATCCGCTGGACCGCGCCGCGGTGGCGGGCCTCAGCATGTCGAATCCCCTGCCGCCTCTTCCTGCGGACTTCAAAGGCGGCCAGGTGCGTCTGGCATTTTCGTTCAGCTACAACATGCCATCCCAATGAGTGAAACTGAACGGCCGCAATCTGTTATCGGATTCCGCACAGCCTTGATTCTTTATGCCGTCCTGGCGATTGCGGCGTTGGCCAGTCTCAAAGGCACCTTTCTCGCGCTTGCGTTGATTATCATTCTGGGCCTTGCCGCCAAATCCGTCATTCACCATTACCGGGAACGTCTCGAGTAGGTGGCCCAAAAGCACCACGCGCGGTTGATCCGAACCTGGAAGCGCGTTCTAAGTAGCTGAAAACATATGGCATGGCATTGGCGACTGGCGTGCACTTCCGTTTGGCGGTGAGGTATTTAAGAATCTCATGAAGCACCTTTTTGGCCGTCCCGTTCAAAGTACAGTTTCTATGATTTGTGCCGGGATTTTAGCGGCCGGCGCCTTAGCTTTTGGACAGGATACAGGTTCGCAGCCGCCGTCGCCAAGCGCTCCTGCCAACCCGGGCGGATGGCGGCGTGTAGGCGACCCTACTCCCCCATCGACTGCAAGCACGTATCCGGCCGATTCCAACAGTGCGCCGACACCCTATCCTACGGCTCAAAACGCTCCTTATCCGGCGAATCAGTATCCGGCGCCATACCCGGCTAATCAGCAGCTCTACAACCAGAACCCGCCGGGTGCCGCTCAAAGTCAAGCAGCAAACCAAGCGCCAGTGCCGCCGGTTCCCCCTCAAATCTCAGTCCCGGCGGGAACCTTCCTGACAATCCGGGTAAATCAGCTGATTTCAACCGACAAGGATCAGCCTGGGGATTCATTCTCGGCCACTCTGGTTCAGCCCCTGGTCATCAACGGTGTTGTGATTGCTGAGCCCGGTCAGACGATTGCGGGTCGTGTTGTCGAATCCGTAAAAGCCGGCCGCGTAGAAGGCGTGTCGCGACTCAAAATCGAGCTCCTCGAATTGACCCTTGTAGATGGTCAGCAAGTGCCGATTCGTACGGAACTCATCACTCGCAACGGCGATACATCCGTTGGCAGAGATGCCGCCGCAATTGGAAGCACAACCGCCCTGGGGGCCGCCATCGGCGCCGCCGCCGGTTGGGGCACTGGAGCTGCCATTGGAGCCGGTGCGGGAGCAGCCGCCGGAACTCTCGGCGTACTCCTCACGCGCGGTCAGCCCAGCGTGATCCATCCCGAACAGCAGCTGACATTCCGGATTGACGCGCCCTTCACCGTGTCCACCGGTCTCGCCCCGCAGGCCTTTCGATATGTGCAACCGGGCGAATACGATCGCCCGCCGTCCTACGCAGGCAATCCGGCACCAGCTCCCGGGTATCACGGTGCTCCCGCTCCGGCGTATCCGTATCCCGCTTATCCATACCCGTACCCTTACCCCTACTATTGGGGACCGTCATTCGCCTTCTACGCTGGCCCGACGTTCTGGTTCGGTCGTGGTTATTATTACGGGCGTCCCTACTATGGGCACCCCTACTACCACCGCTAGAGTGAGCTAAAACTCGAACTGGAGCCGCATGTTCGCGCTGCGAGGCGGCGCGACAGCGGTTCCGGAAAACAGTCCCGCGAAATTGATCACGTTCAGCTTGCCGGTCAGGTTCTCGCCCTCGGCTTCGAATCGCAATACCGACTTCTCGTGCTTCCACAAATCGGCTCCTGCCGCCAGATCAAACGAGAAATTAGGCCTCACTCTGCCCGCCGAGAAATTGACCCTGCTCACAATCTGTTGTCCGTACTGGGCGATCAAGTCATCGATGTCCGAATCGCCGTTGATCTCGACCGGCAGACCACTTCCATACTCGGCTGAAGCGGCCAGCCAGAGTCTTGGCCAAATTTGGTACCGGGCCCTCCCTCGCGCCGTGTTGCGCTGATCCTGCGAAACCGGGAACGAACTCGTGTCGCTTAGGATTCCAGATGCGTCGCTGCCCAGAAACAATCCGCCGACCGCCGGAAGCTGTGCAATTCCAATCATGTTGGAATAGCTCAGGAAACCCGACAGGTTCCTCCACCGGGGAAGCGTCAGTTTGACATCAACTCCGCGAATATTTGCACTATGGAACGCAATCGGAAAGCTGATCCCCGTGTTCAGAAAGACATCGTCATCCGCGAAATTGGCGAAGGTTCTGCGATAAAAACTGACATCCAGGCGCGCCTGGCCCGCAATGCGCTTACTGAAACCCGTCTCGAGAAAATCTCCCCGCGAAGCCGGGACCGGAAGGCGCAGCACCTGCGGATTGAGTTGATCTACTTGCGGAGAACTCGCCAGCAGCAGGTTCTCTAGGGCCGGGGTCTGAAACGCTCGGTCGTAAGAGAACCTCAGCACCAGGTCGAGTTTCGGCCAATACCAGGCGACTCCGAGCCGCGGGCTGAAGGCGTGATCGTGCACCACAAATGAGTAGTGGTCAAATCTCAACCCGGCACTAAGCGTAAAATTTCCAAGCCGTACGTCGTCCTGTGCCCAGAGCGCCTGTTCCCTGTCCAGCTTGCGGTCTTGAAACTGGAAATTGAGCGGCGTTCCCGGATCGAAGTACGAGGGATCCGTAATCTGGTACTGCAGCGCTTCACTGACAGGCGAGTAAATCGCATCTGCCCCGAATCGGAAGTTCTGCGACCCCCGAACCGCCGAAACGCTCGCATTCAGATAGCTTCGGCGAAATCCCCGCTGCTGGGCCGCAATAATCGGGGTCGATAACGAATTCGACCAGAGATTCGCCGACAAGTCCTCCACGACGGCCCGTATATTCAACAGAAGTTCCGGAGAGAACTCGTGCGTCCAGGCAATTTGCCCCAGATCTTCCGGCGCGTTTCGGTCTTGGCGCTGTCCCGCCGCCTGCTGGAGGTTTTCATTCGGCACCTCGAAGCCGATTCTGCGCCGGTGCCCTGCGAAATGAATGCGATCTGAGCTTGTCAGATCCCAGTCATAAGCGCCTTCGAACGACGCAGACGAAGCCTGGTTGGTGAAGTTGCCCAGCACCGGAGGATCCAGGTAACGGTCGGTATGCGAACCGGCAACGCTCAAGGTTACTCCACCTCTCTGCCATCCATAGACCCCGGACAAAAATCCTTCTTCGGTGCCGAGCGTACTGCCGCCCGCGGCAGCCGACCCATGCCAATTCGGACGTATATCCTGACTCGTCGTCACTTCCACGACGCCGCCGAGTTTTCGCCCGTACTCAGCGGGATAGTTGCCCGTCAGAACGCTCATCTCGGTCACATCGCTCGTGCTCAAACCGGGCGCATACGCAGGGGAGCGGTTTTCGTCCATCTGCACTCCGTCCACAACGAAGAGCGTCTGATATTCGGAACCACGCGGATGTAACACTCCGTTCGCTTCGAAAAGCCACCCCGGCTGCTGATCGACCAGATCTAGTAAGCCCCTGCCGGGAATGGACTGCTGTTGCTCACGTATCTGTTGCGAGCCAACGTTGTACGAAACGCCGGTCCGGTGCGGATCAAGGACCGTCGCCTGGTCCGTTACCTGTATTTGAGTCGATGCCGCCTGGATCTGCAGTTGAAGGCGCACGGAGGATGGAATCGCGTTTCTGATCTCGAGGGCCTGTGTGACGGGCGAGAACCGCTCCCTTTCTGCGGTAACTTTATATAGCCCGAACGGCAGATGCGCAAACTCGATGCGTCCGTCATCGTTCGTCTGAGCGCTTCGTCGTATGCCCGTCGCCTCGCCCGTAACGGTTACGCTTGAAATCAGCGGCAGCCCGGTCGAATCCACGACCGAAACGCGAATATCACCCGACTCGGCTCGAACCTGTATCGCCCCGATAGCAATCAGCAGAACGCAGCCCGGTAGCGCTAGGCGCGACCGGATCTGTAAACCCACCTTCATTATTCGATCTTAAACTTGGCGGTTCATACACTGAGGTGTGCAGTTCGAGCGCATCACAATCCCGGAACGCTCCTTGATCCTGCTCATCGGAGCATCCGGTTCCGGTAAGTCCACGTTTGCTCGCAAGCACTTCCGACCAAGCGAAATCGTGTCTTCCGACACCTGCCGATTGATGGTTGCCGATGACGACGCTGACCAGGATGCGACTGCTGATGCCTTCGACGTTCTCCGTTGCATCGCAGCAAAGCGTCTGAGCCGCGGACGCCTGACTGTGATTGACGCCACAAACGTTCAGCCCGAGGCGCGCCACCCGCTGCTTGCATTAGCTCGCCAGTTCGAATTCAAGCCCGTTGCGATCGTCCTCAATCTCCCCGAAGGAATTTGCCTCGCGCAGAACGCAACTCGCCCCGGGCGAATTGTCCGCGCAGAAGTCATCCGAGCCCAGCTTGCGGATTTGCGTCAGTCTCTTTCGACTCTGTTGCTTGAAGGATTTTACCAGGTGCACTCCTTGACGGCACCGGAGGAAATTGAAGCGATTGTTCTCGAACGGGTCACCACTCACGCAACCACGCTTTAGTCCTTTAAAATCAATTATATAGCAGTCCTGCAACTTGCGGTCCGTCGTGCGGAGTCGCGAGCCTTGACACGACCATGCTTCAGCGAAGGATCCCGACCCCCGGAAGAATTCCCTCGTTGGATGGGCTCAGGGCTGCTTCCGTAGCCTTGGTTTTACTTTGTCATTTCAACGGGTCACGCGGCTTCGGTCACCTCCCCGCATTAATCGGCGACATTGGCGGTCTTGGTGTCCGAATATTCTTTGTTCTCTCAGGATTCCTGATCACTCATCTCCTGTTAAACGAAAAATATCGGTTTGGTCGTATCTCGCTAGCGTCGTTCTACAAACGCCGCGCATTCAGGATCCTTCCGGTGGCGTGTGTTTATGTCGCTGTCGCGCTGATCTGCGGCGAACGGGCGGCCGACGCGGTTCCCGCTCTGACTTTTACCGCGAATTATTTGCCGACCAGCTGGACATTCGCGCACTTCTGGTCGCTGTCCGTCGAGGAACAGTTTTATGTTCTATGGCCGATCGGATTGGTGTTGCTGAGCCAAAAGAAAGCTGTTGCCGCACTGGCGGTGACTCTCGTCATCTGCCCGATATTCAGACTCGTCCATTTCGCGGCTCAACCGGATGCGGGATGGAATCATTTCGAACTTCTCGGAGACGCGCTCGCGTTCGGGTGCGTGCTCGCAATGTCACGCCAAGAGCTCCTAAGAATCCGCGTGTACAGGATCCTAATTCGCAGTCGCGTAATCGCTCTTACTGCCGTCATGCTCGCTTGGCTGGCCAATGCCACATCCAATCATCCACACTTCTATTACGGCGCGGGAATCACGACAACTATCGTGGCAATCGGATTGGTCATCGAACACTGCATCCAGCGCCCTCCGGCGCTGCTGAACATCCGTCCGATCACTTGGATAGGAACTCTGAGTTACTCGCTGTACGTCTGGCAACAACTCTTCTTGCGCCAGTTCAGGCCTGGATTCTGGATGAATGCCTTCCCCGCGAGCATTGTCTTCACATTCATTGCCGCCATGCTCTCGTTCTATCTCGTGGAAAAACCCTTCCTCGGTTTGCGGCAACGGATTCGGTTCATGCCCGCTCGAAGAAGCACTGCTTCATCTCCGCTCCCAACAAATACGTGAGCCAGCTAGGCCACTTTGCTGCCGGCCTTTCTGCCCGCTTTCTTTGCATGTCCCTTCGCAACCGTGGATTTCTTGGAGGCAGGCCGCTTCGCCAGACTCTCCTGTAACGCTTTCATCAAATCCACCACCGGCGCCTGCTTCGGCTGCCGAATTGGAGTAACTTTCAAGCCCTTCCGTTTGCGCTCAATCAGCTCTTCGACGTTTTTCTTGTACTCATCGTGATACTGGTCCGGCTTGAACGGAGCAGCCAGCGTGTCGATCAGCTTTTTTGCAAGATCCAGCTCCTTCTTCTCGAATTTGACGTGCGCGGGAGTTCCCGCTTCTTTCTCCTTGTGCAGTTCATCGACGAAGTACATCGTGTGCAGCACAATGCCGTTTTCGGTAGGGCGCAAAATGACGATGTGTTCGCGCCCATGCATGGCGACCTTCGCGATCGCATCATACTTCGTCTCCCTCATGGCCTGCAGCAGTAACGCATACGGCCGGCTGACCGCTTCTTCCGAAGACACGTAGTACGACTGCTCGAGAAAAATCGGATCCACGTCCTCCATCCTCGAAAACTGCAGAATTTCCATGACGGTCGCGGTAGGAGGTGCTATTTTTTCCAAGTCCTCCGGCTCGACTACGACGTAACGATCCTTGTCATACTCGTAACCTTTGACGATTTCCGAGCGCTCTAGCGGCTTGTCTTCGGCTGCACAGTACATCACTTCGCGGACCCGGGATTGGTCTTTCTTATGTAGAAGATGAAAATGTACAGGCTCCGGCCGGGCCGCTGCCGCAAGCCGGATCGGAAACGAGACCAATCCGAAAGTCAGATATCCTTTCCAGACAGTTGCAGGCATAGTAAAGATGATGACGCAAGTGAATGGCCAAAAGACGGTCAGTTCCGAGGCGAACGAGATTCTGGAGGCGCTAGGCGTAGATTGGCGTGACTTTACGAAGGGCGACGTCGCTGCGCGGACGCCCATCACGAGTGAACTAATCGGGCGCATTCCCGGCACCTCCCGCCCGGAAGCTGACGCGACGATACGCGCCGCGCATAGTTCATTCCTCGAATGGCGCACCGTACCTGCGCCGCAACGTGGTGAGCTCGTCCGAATATTGGGCGAAGAACTGCGGGCTCATAAAGCCGAACTCGGGCGCCTGGTCACGATCGAAGCGGGCAAAATCAACTCCGAAGGACTTGGCGAAGTGCAGGAGATGATCGATATCTGCACGTTCGCGGCAGGCCTTTCGCGCCAGCTTTGGGGGCTGACGATTGCAACTGAACGCCGGGACCATCGCATGATGGAAACCTGGCATCCGCTGGGCGTCACGGGCATTATCTCGGCTTTCAATTTTCCGGTAGCAGTATGGGCGTGGAACGCTGCTTTAGCTCTCGTCTGCGGCAACTCGATTGTCTGGAAGCCGTCCGAAAAGACTCCGTTTTGTGCATTGGCCGTCCAGGCCCTTCTCGAACGGGCGATCTCGCGCTTCGGTAACGCACCCCGTACTCTCGCGTCATTGTTGATCGGCGGCCGCGAGATGGGCGAGGCCCTCGTAGATAATCCATTGGTTCCGGTCGTTTCGGCTACCGGTTCAACTGCGATGGGCCGGCAAGTCGCGAGCCGCCTGGCATCACGTTTTGCACGCTCGATCCTGGAACTCGGAGGTAACAACGCCGCCATCGTCTGCCCCTCTGCGGATCTCGATTTAACACTGCGCGCAGTCGCTTTCGCCGCCATGGGCACGGCTGGTCAGCGTTGCACGACACTGCGTCGCTTGATTGTCCATGAAAGCATCTACGATCAGTTCATCGAGCGCTTGGAACAGGTTTACGCTTCGGTGAATGTCGGCGATCCGCGCGAGCCGGAAACTCTGGTTGGACCACTGATTGACGGATCAGCGTTCGCCGCGATGCAAACCGCCCTGAACGAAGCGCAAGACTCCGGCGGCCGGATCAGCGGAGGCAGCCGCATCAAAGACAAATTTCCGGCCGAAACGTTCTATGTGCGACCCGCCTTAGTCGAGATGCCGCACCAGACCGAAACTGTCCGTCGCGAAACCTTCGCGCCGATTCTTTACGTGCTGCGGTACAGGGATTTCGAAGATGCTGTCAGAGTTCACAACGATGTGCCACAGGGGCTTGCTTCATCTGTTTTCACGAACGATCTGCGCGAGGCCGAACGTTTCTTGTCTGCCTCAGGTTCCGACTGCGGCATCGCCAATGTAAACATAGGCCCTTCGGGAGCTGAAATTGGCGGTGCCTTCGGCGGAGAAAAGGAGACTGGCGGAGGCCGCGAAGCCGGGTCCGATGTCTGGAAGTCCTACATGCGCCGCGCCACGAATACTGTCAATTACGGCAGCACTCTTCCGCTCTCCCAAGGAGTGCGCTTCGACATCAGCTGACGGAATGAAAACGAATGCGGTCCGGCTGCTCGATGAGCTTGGGGTGCCCTATCGACTGCGCGAGTATGATGTCGACCCGAACGACCTCACGGCGGAGACAGTCGCCGCAAGAATCGGGCTTCCTCCGGAACAGGTCTTCAAAACTCTGGTAGTCCGGGGCGAGCGAAACGGGGTCTGTCTCGCGGTTGTGCCCGGCAATCAGGAACTGGACCTGAAAGCTCTCGCCAAGCTCGCGGGTGACCGGAAAATGGATCTCGTCCCGCTAAAAGAAATTCAGCCGCTTACCGGGCATATTCGCGGTGGTGTGACGGCGCTCGCGGCTAAGAAGGACTTCCCCGTATATCTCGACGAAACGGCTATTCTCTTCGACGTCATCTCCATCTCGGCCGGCGCGCGCGGAACGCAGATCCTGCTCGCTCCGGATGAGTACATTCGTATTGTGAAAGCAACTCTCGGCGAGATAGCCAAGCCGAAAGCCTGAAAAGCGTGTCGCGCTATGTGGGGTCAGTGATCGATCTGGAAAAGTGAAAACGGAAGCGCTCCATCAGTACGGTGGCTTCGGTACGTGCGCGAAGTGAGCCAAGAACGTTTTCGCCCACGCTGCAATATGTTGACGAGGCATCTGCCGCCGCATGGTCGCAATCGAGACTATCAATATTGCGACAGAATTATCAGCCGTGATAGTTGCGTTGACGCATAATTGAACGCGCCTGTCGCGCGTAGTGAGTACACGTTGCAGGAAACAAAGACTATACGCGCATGTTGCGAGTGCAGTTCTCGATCGCATTCCGTGGCATCACGTATGCTCGTGTGCGCAGTATGGGCGCACTGCTATTCACAGCCTGCGGACTAGGTGCAAGGACGCGTTGAGAGTAACGGTTTCGCTACAGAGAAACACGTAAGGAGAAAAGATGAACCGAACGTATTTAGTCATCGCGTTAGCACAGATAGCGATCCCGGCGTTTGCCGGAGCTCAGGAGGTAGCCAGTGCCGTTCCCAATCTTCAGAAAAGCACGTCTGCAGACAAGAAGTGGTCCTGTTTGGCGGAAGCAGCGCTTCCGGCAATTTCCTCGCGGATACGTGGGCGTGGGATGGCAAGAACTGGCAACAGAAGTTGCCGGCAACCAGCCCTGCAGCTAGACAGGGGCCCGGAATGGCGTTGGACAAAAGGCGCCGCGAGATAGTCCTTTTCGGCGGCTTCGGGAATAGCGATCTTTCTGCTGATACATGGACGTGGGACGGCAGCGACTGGGAGCAGAAATTTCCGGCAACAGCGCCGTCGGCTCGAGCCTCAAACCCTTTGGCCTATGATGCGGCTCGCGGCGACGTTCTGTTGTTCGGAGGAGGAGCCGGCACGGCGATCCTATCCGATACCTGGACATGGGATGGCAGCAATTGGGAACAGCAGTTCCCGGCCACCATTCCGCCAGGTCGAGTTTTGGCTGGCATGGCAGAAGATCCCCGCAGCACTGGCGTAGTTCTCTTCGGGGGCCTGCACGTTGCCGGGGAATGGCTCTCCGATACCTGGATATGGGACGGCATCAATTGGGAGGAGAAATTTCCGGCTACGAGCCCATCACCCAGATTAGGTCCAGCGATGGCCCTCGATGCGATCCATAGGCAAGTTGTCCTGTTCGGGGGCGAAGATGCCAACGGGAACGTTCTCTCTGATACATGGACGTGGGACGGCAGCAACTGGGAACAGCGATTTCCAATGAGCAGCCCTCCTCCTCAGTTTGGCCAGTCAATGGCACCAGAAGAAAATGGACGAGGGGTGCTGCTCTTCGTAGGCCAGCCGTTTCCGTTTCAGACATGGACATGGAACGGCAGCAACTGGGAACAGCAGCTATCGGCAGACAGCCCGTCGGCACGGCTTCAGCCTGGATTGGCTTCCGGCGCTGGCCGAAACCAATGCCATCACGACTTCGACGACGAACATAATGACGAACAATGATGGCGCGCGTGGTTCAGCGACTCAGTTCAGATTAGCCCTAATGAGACCGGGCAGAAGCTGAAGCCATTCATCGCTTCTGCCCGAA
>JAFAUR010001104.1 GCA_019243205.1 Acidobacteriaceae bacterium
GCTCTGTACCGCATCTCGCATCCGCACGCTTGTGGCGAAGTGCGGCAGCATGTAAACACGTCGTGCGGCATGACTGTCGGCCTGATCATGAATCACATGCGGCTCGACAATAGGCAGCGTTTTCTGAACATCTTCGGGCAGATTCGGGGCCTGGCTGAACAGCAGCGCCTGAACACCGAGGCTTCCGGCAAGCAACACAGTGGGTCTCAACGATTCTGTCCTTTCATCTGGAGCAAGCGGCGGTATTCGGCCAGAACGCGGGAAACATACGCAAATACTCCCGGTGATGAATACCGCAGTCCGCGTTTTTCTACAACCGCCGGACCCGCATTGTAGGCAGCCAGTGCTAGCCGCCAATCTAGGCCGAAACGGTGGTACAGGTAGGCCAGATACGCTGTCCCGCCCGCGATGTTCTGGTAAATCCAGAACGGGTGATTCACCTGAAGAAGCCGCGCCGTGCCCGGCATCAGCTGCATCATTCCGATCGCCCCAGCGCGCGAGACCGCAGCCGGATTCCAATTGCTCTCGACGCGGATCACAGCCCGGACCATGTCCGCCGGAATGCAATGCTGCGCTGCATAGTATTCGACCATCTGTTCCGCATACGGCCGGTACTGGTAGACGGAAAGCGGCGGAGGATTCTGTGCGCTTGCAGCGGCAACCCAAAAAACAAGAAGCGCTCCCAGCGGCTTCATGCAGCAGCAGCTTCTTCCATCAACTCGGCCTCGACGACAGTGGATGGCGACTCGTCGGCTGTTTCCAAAAATTCTCGGGCGTGTTTCGCCGCGTCTGCGCAAAGGCGGTTGAAATTATGCGTGAGCAACATTTTTTCGCGATCTTCCGCCGTCTTCACCAGAAACGGAAGCAGTGTGTCTCGCATATCTGGCGTGATCCTGGTGCAGCCGCGATCGCGTAATACTTGCGCGAGTTTGAGGATCTCCCGAATGCTCGGCGGTTTGAGCAGGCGGTACGAGCGCAACGCTTTGGCAAGTCCGGCGATCTGGGGATAGCTCGACGAAGGGTCTGTTCCCAGGCGCAGTTTCAGAATTTCGAGCTCTTCTTCAATCGTTGGATACTCGAAATAGAGATAAGCGCACCGGCTCCGCAGCGGATCGCTGAGCCTGCGCTTGTTGTTCGAGCTGAGAACTGTAATCGGTACGCTTCGTGCCTCGATGGTTCCAAGCTTCGGTATGGTGACACGCCACTCTTCGAGCAGCTGAAACGTCATGGCTTCGAAAGCCGGGTCCGTTTTGTCGATCTCGTCGATGAGCAGAACGCAGGGGTTCTCGCTTAACAGGGCGCGCACAAATGGCCCGGTGCTGAAAAATCCGAGCGTATAGATCTGCTCGCGTAGGCGTGGCCATTCTTTGATGTCCGTGTGGGCGGCGCCTATGCTGAGATATTGATCCTGCAGGGCGCGATCGAAGCTGCCGAGAGCGTCGTCCTGGCCGATGCCTTCGTAGCATTGAAGGCGTTCCATTTGCGTGCCCGCGGCAAGAGTCAAGGCGCGCGCCAGCTCGGTTTTTCCCGAACCGGGCGGCCCTTCGACTAGCAGCGCCAGATCGCTGCGCAATGCGTCAAGAATGACTTCGGCATGAGCCTCGCTCACGACATATTTCGCGGCGCGGAGGCGCGCGCGCAGATGTTCCATCGAGGTAAACACGGAGGGCATGCTACCCGATCGTCAATTTCTATTCGACCGCAGATCCGCGCTTTTAACGAGTGGTGGAAATGCCTCTGAAGCCGGGTGTGACGCTTACCCGTGCCACACACTCTCCCCCAAGGCCAAACGTGACAAACGACATCTTCAGGGCCAAATGTGACAAACGACATCTTCAGGGCGGAGGCTGGTGCCTCGCTGAAGCGAGGCACCCCTGCCGTTTAAGGCAGGGATCGCGCTGAAGTATTTCCGTCGAATGAAGGATTTCGCGGAGCAGGGGAGGCGACCACCGTCAACGTCGGCGCAAGAGAATACGGCACGTTGCGAGAGAGCCGTGTTCAAACGCCTTCGGCTTCTCTGCTGGTGGCTGCCGTTTGGCATACCGGCCCCGAACGGCCTCGTAACGGACGAACCATTCCGGATCCGCTGCCATGCATTTCCGAACATCGATCAGGGCAGGGTACTCGTCCAGCAGCCGATACAGCGGTTCATCGGAAAAGAAGTCGAGGACGTTATTGCAGTCGAATCTCAGGCGCAAGATTCCTCGTTCTACCCAACTGCGCACGCTTCTTGGCGAGACGCAGAGCGTGGCGGAGACTTCCTGATAACGCGCGCTTTCCAATATGTCGCGAAGCCAGAGCGATTTGTTTAAGCATCGAGACCAGGGAATCTCGCGTGGATGCTCGCGCACGAAATCGACAACGGCGTCGGACGAAATGCGCAGCTTTCCCGAGCGCTGAAGCCGCGTTGCGCGGAGGGCTCCCGATTCAATCAGCCTTTTCAGGCGGTCACGTCCTATGCAAAAGCCTTCCGCCACCTCACGAGCGGAATACGTGGCCCCGACGATGGACTCCGCACAGTTTTCGCTGCGGTAAATGCGACGGCGAGCGGCATTCTTGTTGATGCACAGCTTTGCCGCAATGAGGTCCAAAGGGTCCTCTTCATTAGCTGAACCGCTAAATAGGCGGGCAATGGCCGAATCTTCCAGCTTTGGCGTCTGAAACTTGTTCCAGAGTCCGAGAGCCTTTGCGTGGTTGACAACGTTCCGCCTCGAGAAATTGGTGTCCAAAACGATGCGGGAGATTGCTGCAAGCAGCTCCTGACGCGATCGGCACGCGCGCAGCTGCTGGTCATCCTTCGGTGTGAAATGACATCGTTGCCATTTCGTTGATAACGCCGGTAACGCCGGCGTGGGAACCGGGCCTGCCCGGGGGGAAGCAGGTCGTGGGGGCATACACTACACCTCACAATCGCCGGCGCTGGCGAACCGGCGACGAAAACAGTCAAAAAAACTGGGCGCTCCTACTTTGTATAGGCACGGCAAATGCGAAATCTGACAAGATTTGATAAAAAAGTTTGCATTAAAATGGACAGCATCCCGACCGGGGCTTGTAAAGTATGGCTGGGAACGCG
>JAFAUR010000092.1 GCA_019243205.1 Acidobacteriaceae bacterium
GCCGACTACGTAGGATCTCGACCGTTCCCTCACGCTTCCTTCCGTTCATGCCGTTGCTCGAAACACCGGGGATGACGGCTGCTTCTCTTTCCTACCCATCCACAACCGTTGCTGTCTTCGCCCATACACAGGAGGCTCGACCATCCCCTTCCCGAACTCTCCCAGTAATACTTGTCCGAGATACCATGACGGCGCCATACATTCCCTTGCGGTACGGCCTGAACGTTTGCCCGTGTCTCCCGACTGGGTACTGAGGCTACGTGTCCGGTGCTGCGGCATGACGAATTACCCCGTCATGTCTGACCCCAGGCTACCGGGCTCGCAGGGACTTGCCCGGGAGGGTCCTTCCACCCCTCTGTTGAGCGCGGGTCTCTGCCCGCGATGTGATTGCGGCATCGTTGCACCGGTTGGCTTGCGCCAAAGACTTCCCCAATGGCGGCTCGCAACGCCTTGGCGCCATCGATCACGAACAGATATTGCCGATCCGTGGGCAAGCCTTGCTCCCGTAAGTTAGTTAGCAACTGCTTAAATCGGCTTGGTCCCAGCGCCGCTCTCGTAAGTGGCGGAGCTGCTCGACGCTCCCTTCGATGGCCTGGCGGCTGATGCTGCTGCGCGATACACCCGCTGTTTCTGCCATCTCGGGCAGCACTTCTGCGTATTCACGTGTGGAAACACCGCGCAACAGGGCGGCCATCATGCGCTGGGCTGTCGCGCTGTTCTCCTGCAGAGGTTCAAATGCCGGCACGCTCACTTCGCCCTCCTGCTTATGGCGCAGCCGCAGACGCTTCACTTTGATCTGACAGTCAGCCAAACTGACTCGCCCCTTCTGCGATCCATACCAGCGAATGTTGCCGCAGCTTTTGCCTGGCGTGCGCGGCCCGGCCACTTGCTCTGCACTCAGGCTCAGGATGGTTTCGATCGTTTGGCGGCCAATGCTGTCGATCACTTCATCCGGGCTTGGGTGATCAGTTCCATCAACGGCAGAAGAATCTGCCCGTTGGCTCTCGCAATTCCTCGATTGCTGCCGATGCGGTCTTCGCCTCGCGGCTTACGATATGGTACGGTTTCTTCACGGCGGTGGTGTCCTTTCCAAGGATTGTTTTTGGCGAATCGATTCTAACGAACCGGCCGCCACCGCCGCCTTCAACCTTCAACTAAGTTCGGGACACCCTCCCGCTCATTTCAGCCGGTGACCAGACATGTGCCGTCGGCGAGGATATAACGCAACTATTCGCATCGCAACGCGATCATGGGTTCTATATGCATCGCCCGGTGCGCTGGGAGATAACTCGCTAGCAGCGCGACAGATGTTAGCAGAATAGCTGCGCCCACAAAGGCTAGCGGATCGAGCCCACTCACTCCAAAAAGCAGACTCTTCATGAATCGCGTCGTCAGGAGAGCGGCGAAAATCCCAGTACTCACGCCGATTACCGTCAACCTCGACGCACGCCCTAAGATGAGGCGCAGGATATTTCGGGGTTCTGCGCCCAGCGCGACCCGAAGTCCGATTTCGTGATTTTCTTGCGTTACCATGTAGGCCATAACGCCGTAGATTCCTACGCACGCCAGAGTCAGTGCGAGCACGGCAAGTCCGCCGAGAAGGACCGTCTGAACTCGCCTTTGTCCCACAGCGTCATCAACGATATCGTCCATGGGCATCACGCTCGAAAGCGGCTGGTCGGCCGCAACGGACCACACTGCTCGGCGCAGCGGGCCGGCGAGATTCATGGGATCACCGGTGGTCCGAACCACCAGGTCGCGGGGCATCATGTAGTTGCCCTGTGCTTGCCAATTCGGGAAATACATCTCTTCCTTTGAAGGCTCAGCAAGACTCATTTGCTTCACATCACCTACGATGCCCACGACTTGGAACAAGCGAAAGTTCCCGTTTCCGAGATTCAACCGAAATCGCTTGCCGAGCGCGTCTTCATTCGGCCAAAACTTTCGCGCCATCGTCTCGTTGATCACCACGACCGATGGGGCTTCGGGGCCATCCTGGTCATTAAACCGCCGTCCGCGGAGTAGCGGAATCCGCATAGCCTCGAAATATCCGGGCGAAACTACACAGTCAAGGGCCGCATACTGTATCCCTGGATGTACGACGCCCTCCGGCACGAAACCAGCCATACCCACAAAACCAGATATACCCGCCTTTGAAGTCAGCGGTAGAACGCTGGTAGAGCCGGCGCTCCTTACGCCTGGCAAGGCCCTCACCCGCTCCAAAACCGTCTGGAAGAACTGCGTCCTGGTGAAAAAGTTGCGATATCTCGTTTCGGCGACGTCGATGCGCGCCGTAAGCACATGGTCGGACCGGAATCCCGGGTCTAGGTGGCGGAGATTCGCGAAGCTATCGAGCAGCAGGCCCGATGCCACAAGCAGCATTAGGGAGAGTGCGATCTCGCCAATTACCAGCAAATTTCCAAGGGTTTTCCGCCGCGCGCCGATACCTGCCCGTCCGCCCTCGTTTAATGATTCGCTGATATCGATCTTCGAGGTCTGGAGAGCGGGTGCTAGACCAAACACAAACGTGCTAACGAGTGAAATGAGGATGGCAAAAGCCAATATGGGCAAATCAAGGGTGATCGAAACCGTACGGGACAGGTCATCGGGGATCAAATTTCCAAGGAATCTAAAGTTTCCTTCGGCAAGCAGAATGCCCATAACTCCCCCAGCGATGGCCAGTGTGGCGCTTTCCGTTAGCAATTGCCGGACAATGCGGCCGCGAGCTGCGCCCAACGCGGCACGTAGGGCGATCTCGCGTTGTCTGCCGGCGGCACGTGACAGCAGCAGGTTCGCGATATTTGCGCAAGCGATTAACAGAATGAATGCGACGGCAGCTAGGAGTACGATCAGTCCCGCACGCACGTCCCGCGTATAAACTTTCTGCAACGGATCAGCAAAGAACTTATCTACAAATCGCATGATGTCCATGTGTTCCCGTCGAAGACGTTGGGACAACACCAGGAGCTCCGCGTTGGCTTGTTTGAGGGTCACCCCAGGCCGCAAGACGGCAATGACCATGAGAAAGTGTGAGCCGCGGTCGGCGAGGTCTTGAGACGTGAAGGCTGTCGGCACCCAAAGATCCGCATTCTTGTTGGGAAAGGAAAATCCCGGAGGCATGACACCGACGACTGAATATTTTTCGCCGTTGAGAAGAATGCCTCTGCCGATCACATTTTGATCACCACCAAATCGCCCGAGCCACAAACGGTAGCTGAGCAATACGACGTGTTCAGAACCGGAGATATCCTCTTGGGGCGAAAAAACGCGACCAAGCAATGCCCGGATGCCTAGCATCGAAAACAGATTGTGTGTGACGCCTTCCGCTGATAGCCTTTCCGGGGTTGCTCCGCTTCCTGTTAAGTTGTAAAAGCGGTCGGCGTCAACCGCGGCTACATCTTCAAAGATCCCTGTTTGAGCTTTGCAATCTACGTAATTTGCTGGCGTAAACTCTTTGCGAGGGAATCCCGTGCCGCTCCTGTCTTCGTAGACTGAAACTAGGCGATCCGCGTCGCGGTACGGAAGGGAGCGGAGAAGAACCGCATCCACAACACTGAAGATAGCTGCCGTCGCGCCGATGCCGAGCGCGAGGGTCAGGATCGCAACAGTAGCGAATCCAGGATTCCGCCGTAACTGGCGTAGGCCGAAGTGAAGGTCCCTTTCGAGAGTTTCGAAGGCGGTGAAGGTCCATATGTCCCGGCATTCTTCCTTTACCTGTTGAATCCCGCCGACATCGCGCAACGCGGCAGTACGTGCCGTTTTAGGCGAGAGCCCGCTATCGATATAGCGTGTTGTTTGGCGCTCGACGTAATCCTGCAGTTCGTCATTCAAATCTGCTTCCAATCGGGGACGCCTAAACGGCGAACATATGCCTAACAGAACGTTCCTTAGAATTCTCATTCGCTGTCTCACTTCAACTCTCAAACACGATTGATGTGATGGCACTCGATAACCGCTTCCAGTCGGAGGCTTCCTGCTGAAGCCGCTTGCGTCCTTCCCTGGTGATCGAATAGAACTTTACTCTGCGTCCGGCCTCGTTGACCGACCACTCGGCTTTAATCCAGCCCGTCTGTTCAAGTTTGTGCAACGCCGGATAGAGAGAACCCGGCCCCACCCGCAAGACGTCCTTGGACATCTGCTTCATACGCTCACCAATTGCCCATCCATGCATCGGCTCGAGAGCAAGCATTTTCAGGATTAGGAGATCAAGCGTCCCCTGTACGAGGTCAGTAGGTCTACTCATCTACAATATGGTAACCGATATCGGTAACCATAATAGCTGCACCCTAACTCGCGCCACTCGGCCACCGGCGGTGTGCGATCAGCGCGTCCGATCTACAGGGTTACGCAGGAAGGACATAGCACCGGAAGTCCGGGCAAACCTGCAGCAAATCCATTTCATGTGCGACACGGCTGATGAGACCTTCGATTCAACCAATCGACTTCAGAAAGACACCACCGCATTACCGGGCCTCGTCGTCGTCGATTACTCCCCAATCAGCAATCCTCCGTCAGCCCATTCGCGAAGTCTGCCCGGCGGCGAGGCATCCGGGATCCGTCAACCTTATATATGCGCGTGCGGTCTGGTGGCAGCTTTGAAAACGGTCCAAAACGCTCCGAGTCTTCAAGTTATTGCAGCGCAGATGCTTACATGCCCCCCAGCACAGGACTCATAACCGGCAAAAACCAGATCGCGATGAATACGAATGGGCGCAGGAGCACGGGATGCTCTTTCCTTCGAAAACATCCACCTAAGTTGTTGAGGTTCTGTCGGAAGCGATGCTAGCGGAGCGCAAAAATAGCGCGTTGCGTGCATGAATGCAGCGGATACCCCAACGAGGGCAGCGCGGGCGTGGAATCCGGCATTGCCTTTTTGACGGTCACCTGAAAGCCGATCTGCTCGAGGCGCTTGATCAATCGGCGCGCACTGCGATCAGGATGGAGGCGGTCAAAGTGATTGCCGCCCAGTTCCTCATATACAGTGCCGTCCTGGATAATGTGCCAGGCGATGATTAGCATTCGATGTGCAACTGCAAGCGCCGCCCTCTTGCGACCGCCTTCGACTGATACACGCCGAAATAGAGCGGTGAGATAGCAGTCCTTTTTGCGCAGCAACGACCACGCGCTTTGCGTCAAGATTCTTCGCAGATACCGGTTCCCCTTGCACGTGGCACCGGAGTAGCGTTTGCCCGCACTTTCGTTGTTGCCGGGCGAAAGCCCAGCCCAACTTGCCAAGTGAGCCGCGTCCGGAAACCGGCTCATGTCAAACCCGATCTCAGCAACAATTACGGCGGCGGTTGTGAAGTCCACGCCAGGAATGGTGCACAGGCGTAGAATCAATTCCGCATGCGGCTGCAGTTGCTTGGCGAGACGTCTATCGACTTGCACGAGCTTGCGGTCCAAGTCAGCCAGTTCCTGCATTGCCTCGGATAGCAGCCAACGAAAGTGATCGCTATACAAACCGTGCAACGAAGCTGCCAGTTCCACTTTTTTGTTCTTTAGACTTGCTTTTGCCAACTGCGCTAGTTCCTTCGGATCGCAGTTCCCATGTGCGATTTCATCGAGTATCAACTGCGCCGTCCGGCCAGTGATGTCACTGACCACGGAGCCAAGCTTTAAGTTGGCCGTCTCCAGCAGACGTCGAATCCGGTTGAGTACGCGATTTCGATCGCTTTGCAGATGGGTACGGCGGCGGGTTACATCGCGCAGCTCGCGAATCGGGGGCGGGGGAATGAAGCTCCCCTTCAACAAACCGCATTCGAGCAATTCGGCAATGCGCTCACAGTCCTTTTGATCGGTCTTGCGGCCCGGCAGTGCATGCGCATGTTGCGGATTGATCAGCGTGAGTTGGAAGTTCGCTTTACTTCGCTCCAGAATGTTCCACACCGGGATCCAAAACACACCTGTCGATTCCAGCGCGACTCGACGCACCTGATACTCTTCGAGCCATTGGCTCAAGCGCTCCAGATCCGCAGTAAAGGTTCGGAAAGTCGCCGTCTGATTGTGCGTCTTGCTGCCTTTGTTCATGCGGATACAAGCACTGACGCTTTTCTTGTGTACGTCCAGCCCTGCACAGGGGCTGTCAAACAGTTCCATAATGACCTCCTTCGCTGTAAGCGAAGGACGCCCGGAAAATCGATGACTTTCCTTCCCGTGCTCTCTCCTTCTATATAAAGAGGTAGAGGCGACATTCCGCTGTGCCACGCGCTACTCAGGCGACAGGCGTCCGGCTAGCTTCCCAATCGGGCCCGATGGCACCAGAAGTACGACAGCTTCGTTCGCTCACCGCAACACATAACTTATCCGGCGCCGCGCCCGTTTTCATGACCCGTTGTGTCCAGCGGTCATGCCGCTTCCCAAGCAAGTTGCATGGGAATTCACTGGAACCCTATAAACATTGGCGATGCCCACCACGCCAACAACAAGGGGTTCCACGCCGTTGTGGCTGGTTATAACGTGCCAAGGGCGTGGGTTTGAGCGTGACGTCCGCACTCGGCGCAGATTCCTCCCTCGCATGCCCGACCGCCTAAGCTCAAGCAATCGAGACGGATTGAGATCAAAGACCAGACTGCGAAGACTGCAAT
>JAFAUR010000114.1 GCA_019243205.1 Acidobacteriaceae bacterium
GGCAGTTTCGGAAAGCTGAGAAAAACTCATCGAACCTGATCGACCGATGTTCTCACCGCGTGAATTGGCGAAACGTGGCTTCCATCAACACACGTATGAAGCGAGGCGTCGCCGTGAGGATTAGTGAACAGCTCTCTTCATAGCCTATGTTCTGACGAAAGGGGGGCTTGCGTTCCTGCGTCTCGCCGGCTATCTCACCCCAGAACGCCGAACCATTGGATAGCCGCGGACGCGCACCATCTCGGAAAGGCTCGCTCCCGATGTGGTGCGTTGCCATGCGAGATGCGAAAACATCAAACGCTCCGTCAACAAATTCCAGGTTGCTGGCATCGGTTAGCTTGTGCTCTACGTTTGGGCGGTGGGCAGCCCCATTTCGGCGGCCTCAGGCGGTAGCGAGTTAACGCTGAGGTTATTTGCCTCCATTCAATGTCGGCTCGATCCGGATCTGGTTACCCGATCCAGTTGCACGGTCCGAAGGACCCGGCCTAGCTGGGCACGGCTGGGCGGCGCGCCATCGCCTGTCCCTCGCCATCGGAACTGCCCCGCGCATGGCGGAATGCGCTTCTAAGTTCGGCAATCAGAAGATCCGGCTGTTCCCAGCCTGGGTAGTGTCCACCGCGGTTCATCTCGTTCCATGCGATAAGGTTGTGAAAGCGGCGCTCGGCCCATTTCCGGGCAATTGGGTACGGTTCGGCCGGGAACAGCGTGCAGGCGACGGGTACAGTTACTGGCTGCGCGTTCTCCTGCTCAGCACTGCGCGGTACCCATCGCAAGGCTTCCCAGTACCAGCGAGCTGTCGAGGCACCGGTGCCGGTAAACCAGTACAGGGCGATGTTGTCCAGCTGCTGCGCAAGGCTGACTCCGCCGCCGGCCTCGGGTCGCGTGTCGGCGAAGGCGTCGAGCTTCTCGCCGAGCCACGCGGCGAGCCCGACCGGTGAGTCGAGCAGGGAGTAGCCGAGCGTCTGCGGGCGCGTGCCCTGGATCATCACGAAGCCGAAACCGTCCTTGAGGAACTGGCCGCGCTTCTCTATCATGCGCTTCTCCGCGTCGTCAGCCGAAATGTGGTCCTCCGGCAAGGGGGACGCGAGCGGCATCGTCAAGTGCAGGCCAGAGACCCGGTCGGGGACCAGGCGGGCCAGTTCGATGCTGATGAAGGCACCCCAGTCGCCGCCGTGCGCGCCGAATCGCTCGTAGCCCAGTACCGACATCAGTTCGGCCCAGGCTCGCGCGGTGCGGCCGGGGTTCCAGCCGCGTTCGCGGGGCCGCTCGCTGAATCCGAA
The DNA here is from genome assembly GCA_019243205.1 of Acidobacteriaceae bacterium. Lineage (GTDB taxonomy): Bacteria > Acidobacteriota > Terriglobia > Bryobacterales > Bryobacteraceae > Bog-105. The sequence continues at coordinate 1,281 of JAFAUR010000114.1, forward strand.
ACCGGGCAGGGACGGGACAACAACGTGAAAGGCGTCTTCTGCCGAACCGCCGTGTGCGACTGGATCGGTGAGCGGTCCGAGGATGTTCTCGAACTCGAGTACGGAACCCGGCCAACCATGCGTCAGCACCAGAGGAATTGCGGTGGGCTCGGGCGAACGGAGGTGCCAGAACGCGATGTTCAGGCCGTCGAGGCGCGTGCGGTAATGGGGAATCGCGTTCCACCGTTCCTCCAACCTACGCCAGTCGTGCTGTCGCCAGGCCTCCAGAAGGACCTTCAGGCGGTCCAGTTCGATGCCCTGCGTGGCGTCCGCCACCGTCTCGGGCTCGGGAAGCCGCGTGAGGTTCAGTCGCGTACGCAGGTCGGTCAGGTCGCGCTCGGGAATGCGTATGGGAAAAGGGAAGATCACAGGCGTACCTTTTTCTTGCTGGTTGCCCGCCTGTTCCTCTAGTTCCGTAAGCGTATTCGCTAAACTCATTCTGCTCTCTCCCTTCTTAGGACAAACACCTTGGGTCTACGCTTATTCCCGAGATCGCCGGATAAATGTTTCGCCGAGTCGGATGATCATTTGTTGGGAGCGGCCGGCTCCACGCCACCGCAAGACCGGCTCGCAAGGTTTGTGCTGCGCATTCCACGTCGCCTCATTCGTCCCGTCCCACGCCCTCAGCACCTGCGCGCCAGAGATCAGTTGATCCAGGCGTTCCCACATGATTGGACGAGCCATTCTTACTCCGCTCTTGACACCGGCTGGCTTGCGTCATCCACGCAGGGCCGATCATGAATGCCGATGGAAGGCGCTGAAACTACGAATTGCATGTCTGTAACCCGCTCTGATTCATCCCATAGGCGTCTTCCAACTGCTGCGTCCTCTGTGACCGCAGGCTCGAAGGCGGCCGTCGGATTTGCCTTGGCCTCCCTCCGACCATCGGGACCGTAATAACTACCCTTTCGGGCATTCGGGCTGGTCGCTCCGAAGAGCAACGGCAATGACCCCGCTTCGGCGAATTGGTACAGTGGTCAGCTAAGCTTCATCCCGATACGGAAACCTCGGCTCACGGACCGCCCGAGGTCTGTAAGAGCCCAGCCCGGGTGCGCCGCAATACTCGCAATGCACGAATATGACGTCGATGCAGCTCAGAAGAAGCGAAGATGAGATCAGCCAGTTTCGATTGGGCGTATGCCCCAGCGTGCGGAACATATCGTCTTTCAGACTGCAGATTATCGAACTCCAGACGCGCTGAACGCGCAGTTGTGCTGGACACTGTAATAATCCTCGACCCTTCTTTTTCTTCCATCAAAGGGAAAAGGAGGGCGGTAAATAAAAAGGGCCCGAAGTAATTGGTCGCAATTTGCAGCTCAAGACCTTGAGAGTTCGTGGTTCGCTTCGGCAACGCCATGATGCCTGCGTTGTTCACAAGCACGTCAAGGCTTCCTGTTCCATAGCGTTGGCGAAGGTGCTCGCCAAATTCCCGCACCGAATCGAACTCGGCGAGATCAAGCTTTGCGAAATAAAACCGTGCTTTTGGCACCTCAGCCTCAATCCGTTCTGCCGCTTCTTTCGCTTTCCTCATGTCTCTGGCCGGCATGATCACTGTGGCTCTCTTCCTGGCAAGTTCCTTAGAGCTGTATAGAAGCCGACGTCCGATGTTGCGCCAGTAACTACGGCAAGCCTGCCCTCTTGCGACGGTATATCTTGCACAGTCCGTTTATGTTCTACGTTTTTCATCTCTCACACTGCCTCCGTTCAACGCCGGATAGTCAAATCAAGCGTGTCTGCGTCGGGAGCAACGCTTCAATCGCCATAACAATGCTGTCGGGATCGTCCCGCTGTACGAAATGGCCGCTCTTCTCCAGATAGACTTTACGGCGATTATTGGAAAGATATGAGAGATTGGCCTGTAGCTTGTCCCACAGGAGTTGAAGTCTCTGCCTGGCTGATGCGTCTTGTATAAACGGGGAGTTCAGCGCCGACGCGGCGGAGACGACAAAAAGCGGCAGATTGCCTAGTGAGGTCACCGCCTGATCCTGCGCAAATGAGCGCTCAAAATCTATATGCTCGGGGGTTGTTGAGTTTGCAGCTCTCCAACCTCCAGTCCAGAAGTCCCGCATCTGCACGAGGGCAGGCGCGTCGGCGGGCGAGGGGTCTGGAAATGCAGGGCCCATCACCTGAAACTGACGATGATGCATCGACTCCACCAGGACCAGCCCATATACATCGGTGCTCCTCGCGTTGGCCAAAAGACGCATCAGAAGACCACCAAAAGAGTGCCCGACAAGGAGGTAGGGGCCTTTTGTCTGTGTGGCCTCGAGCAGTGCATTTAGTTCATCAACCATGGTCAGCGAATCCCGGTTGCCTTGTCCCGGTTCGCTTTCGCCCCGACCCGCCCTGTCATATTGAAAAACAGCCCTTGATCTCGCGATAGCGGTTGCGACTGGACCCCATTCGCTGCTCTCGGCCCCGATTCCCGTTTCGAGCACAACAGTCGGATATCCTGTGCCCATGACTTCAAAGGCGAACTGCCTTCCTTTAACGGAAATCTTTTTCATGTACTAACCTCTGTTTTAATGTTCAGGATTTGTTCTCGACATGATGCGATCGTTCGAATGCCTGTACATTCGGTTGCGCATCACGACGGCTCCACAAGTTGATCCATAAGTTCCTGCAGCTGAGTTCTTGTAGGTAAGGCCATCGCCGATAATCTCCTCTTCTTTCGTGTTCTTTCGAGAGCGGCCCGTGCTAAATGAGCCGAGAGAGGCTCGGCCCAAGTCTCATGGGCAGCGACCATCGCGTCGAAAAAGTTAGCTTTGCGTCAATACGCTCTGCGTCCCGTAACTAACTCCGCCCGGCGATTCACCTGGAGCGCATGTTCAATTACATCGGCAGCAACTTCCAATCCTGGCCGCCTGGCAATAAGGTTCTGGAAGGCGCGGGTCTTCTCACGGTAAGCGGGCTTCCTTCTTACCATCTGAATCAGTTCTGATAACCGTTCTACTGTCAGCTGATCAAATTCGACGAATTCGCCGACCCCGTGATATGCAATCCTGGCAGCGACACCAGGCTGATCGTATCCAATAGGAATAGCTACCATCGGCACTCCTTGAGCCAATGATTCGAGGGTGGTATTTAGCCCAGCGTGGG
>JAFAUR010000198.1 GCA_019243205.1 Acidobacteriaceae bacterium
AGCACTTTTTGATTCGCCACGTCCACTTTGATCAGTTCGCTCGAGAATTCGCAGGTTGCGATCATATAGCGGCCGTCGGGAGTGAAATCGGCATGGTTGACCCCGTCACAGTTCACGGGAACTTTGTTTACCACCTGCATAGTCTCGGCGTCGCGGAAATCGATCCGCTTCATGCGCTCCGCCATGACGATCGCGTACTTGCCGTCGGGCGTGTAATACATGTTGTACGGATCGTCGACGTGCACGGTCTTGCCCATTCTCCCAGTCGCGGGGTCGATCATTGTGAGCTGGTCGCCCAGGTCCTGCGCCACCCATAGCTTTTTGAGATCCCAGGAAGGCACGACGTGCTGCGGTTCCATCAGCCGCCCGTGCTTCGGAAGCGCGAAGTGATCCACAATCTTGTAAGTCGCCGGGTCGATCACATCGACCGTGTCGCTCTTGGTATTCGGCACATACACGCGCGCAGGGAAGCTGCGCACGGTCGGACTCAGCTGGCCGGGTGCATCGGCCGAATACAGATTGTTCGGATTGAGGACGGGAGGCATGCCGGGGAGTCCCTCGACTCCCCGGAAGCCGGCCGCGTGGACGACACCAACATCGATTCCGGCGCCCGATGGAAGCAAAGCGAGAGCGAGAGCCGCAGCGCACACAATGCCTTCGGCCGCGACCCGGTTCAAAAAGCGCATAACTTATAAGTAGAGTAACCTGCGGATTTCGGATTCTCGGTGAATCTGATTTCCAGTACAATTTTAGGAGGAAATGTTGCGGACTGGCGAGAACGAAACCGAGATTCTGCTCGGCAACAAGCAGCTGCTCGGCATTTTCTTTGTAGTTGCGATTCTTCTTGGCGCTGCTTTTACGGGCGGTTACATGCTCGGACGAGGGCCGGGAGGAAAAAAGAGCGCTGCGCTGCCAGCCATTGACACGAGTGCCGCGAGTACTGCCACGCCCACGAATGCCAGCCCCGGGCAGACGCACTCGTTTCCGGCCGATTCTCCGGCGACGCCAGCTTCGGGTGAAAGTGTAGGCGGTGGTCACCCGCCGAAGCAGGCAGAGGCGGATACAGAATCAGCGGGGCCTCCGCTCGGAACTCCGCACACCAGGCGTGAAAAGGTTCGTTCAACCGAATCGCAACAGGCCGCCAGCGTGAAGGCTGAAAGTTTCAATCCGCAGAACGGACAAGAATACCTGCAAGTCGCCGCCGTGGGGCGGGACGAGGCAGAAGCGGTTGCGGATGTGCTGCACAAAAAAGGTTTTCGTGCGCATGCGGTTCCCAAACCTGGGAACATGAAGATCTATCGCGTTATTATCGGCCCCATTCGCGACGCGGGCGATCTTTCGAGCACGCGCGACGCCCTGCGCCGCACTGGTTTTCGCGAAGTGATCGTGCAGCGATATTAGTTGAAGCGCCGGGCTACCACTGGACGGGCTCGCCGGCTTTTAACGTCCAGACCTGAATTCCGTCTTTCTCGAGTTTTTGGGCGAGTTGCTCCGGCCTCCCGGTCAGCACGGGGAAGGTTCCGTAATGCATGGGGATGACGCGTTTCACTTTCAGCATGCGCGCGGCATGTGCAGCCTGGTGCGGATCCATGGTGAAATGATCGCCGATCGGCAGAAACGCGAGTTCGGGTTGGTACAGTGTTGCGATCAACTCCATCCCGGGAAAGATGGCAGTGTCTCCCGCGAAGTATGCGCGCCGACCGTCGGGCAGCGTTAGGACGTAACCCGCCGCTTCACCTGCATAGATTAGCTGATCACCATCTTTGATGGCATTACTGTGCAGCGCGTCCGTCATCGTCAGCTTGACGAAGCCGAGATCCACGGTGCCGCCCTTATTCATGCCGATGGTGTTCTTTGCGCCTTTCTTTTCGAAGTAAGAAGTGGTTTCAAAGATGGCAACAATCTTCGGGCTGAACTTCTTGGCAAGTGGAAGCACATCATTCGCGTGATCGAAATGCGCATGCGAAAGTGAAATCGCGTCTACCTTCTCGATCTTGTGATCCTTGGGATAGGCTGGATTGCCTTCGATCCACGGATCCGTAACAAGGACCTCACCGGACGGGAAGCGAAGTTCAAACGTTGCGTGTCCAAGCCAGGTTATTTGTATCATTCCGATCCTTTAGATGCCGTCCTCACAACCTCTGGTACATCGATCCCGTCCCCGATTTTGACCAGCCCAGGGATCGAAACGGGCATCTTGCCTGTGATCGCGATCCGCCCCTCCATCGCTTTTGCGAGAGCGATCTCGGAACTTGCGGCGGTGCTGAAGGTTGCCGCATAGGTTTTGGCGTCCGGCAAATAGCGAAGCAGATACGGGTTGCCGAACGAGATTACGCCAACCGGAACGCTGCCGTGGACAAGTGTATTGAGAAACGGTGTGAGACCGCCTTCGAGTGCGACGCTGCCCCGGTACGCTGCCACGGTGACGAATGCCGCTACGTAGATCTGGCTACAATGCGCCGCATCATCCGCGATCGCGCCGAGAACTTTGTCGGACATGGTCGGATCAACCACATACACCTTCAGGGCGGCCGCCGTCTTTTTCAGCTCCGCAGAGAGCAGTTCGCCGCGCTGCGAGAATTGATTTTCCGCAGCGACTACCAGGCAGGCTGCGTTCAGATTGGTTGCCGGAAACAGATGTCCGTCGTCGCGCACGAGTGTGATCGCGCGATCGGCCACTTTCTGCGCGAGCGCGCTCAGTTTCGGATTTTCAAGCGTATCGCTCAGCTGATCGAGATCGACCGTACGCTTGCGAAAAAGCCCCACGCGCGCTTTGGCCGCCAGAATTCGGGAGACGCTTGTGTCGATGCGAGCTCGAGAGATCCGCCCGCTTGCGACGGCATTAGATACGGCGCGAATGCAGGCTTCGGGATCGGTCGGCATCAGCAATACGTCCGCGCCCGCTTCCACCGCGCGCACGCCCGCTTCTCCCTGGGAATAGAGCGAGGCGATGCCATTCATTTCGAGCGCATCCGTGACGATCAGACCTTTGAAGCCCAGCTCGTTTCGCAGCAGACCGGTGAGTACGTTAGCGGAAACGGTCGCGGGGAGAGGCCTGGGCTCGAATGCGGGGACCGACAGATGCGCCGTCATTATGGAATCCGCATTGGCTTTTACAGCCGCCCGGAATGGCACGAGCTCCAAATTTTCGATGCGTTCCTTCGGCTGATTGAGAGTTGCGAGCTGTAAGTGACTGTCCTCCGCCGTATCGCCATGCCCGGGAAAATGCTTTGCGGCAACCAGGACGTAATTCGCGGGATCGGAGTGTGCGCCTTCGATGAAGGTCAATACGTCGGCCGCCACGGCTTCGGGATCTTCGCCGAAAGAACGCGTATTGATGATGGGGTTGTCCGGATTATTGTTGACATCGGCGTCGGGCGCGAATACCCAATTGACGCCAAGCGCGCGCGCCTCTACCGCTGTGGCAGAGCCGAGCTCTCGCACTGCCTGCCTGTCGCGAGCCGCACCAAACGCCATCACGTAAGGGAAGCGCGCCGTTTCGGCAACGCGCATGGATGCGCCGCGCTCAAAATCGGAAGCGACCAGCAGCGGAGTTTTGGCAGCGCGCTGCATGTGGTTGATGAAAGCTGCCATTTCAAACGGCTGCGCGGGAATGACATTGCCGTTCGTGATGCGGCCGGCGATGATGAAGCCGCCCACATGGTCTTCGCGGATCCAGCGAGTGAAACGGCGGTACTCGGCGTCACTCTCGGGCGGCCAGTCGCCGTAGCCGCGCACGACGACCATCTGCGCGATCCGATCGTGCAAGGAAAGCCCGCGCAGCAGAGCGGCAACATTTGTGCTCCTCGCGGGTTTAGCTGCTGGTTTTGCCGGCTCGCCTGCCGGTGTCCGCGCCATCAACGAAAGGCTGAAAACCAGCGGAAGTAATCTCGAACTTCCCATCTACCTAACTATAGAAACGATCGCAGTAGCCCGGTCGAGGCTGATGAGAACTGCAGCTTGTTCCAGGTAAGCTATGCTATTCCCGATGCAATCGATGGCACCAGAACAAGCCCGCTTTCTCCTGGAGGGATTGTACCTTCCGCGCCTGAAACACGAGCACCAGATGACGAGGCGCGTGATTGAGGCGATCCCACTCGATAAGGGCGACTATCGTCCGGATCAAATCTCAAGAACTGCGCTGGAGTTGGCCTGGCACATCACAGTTACCGAGATGCGTTTCATGGATTCGGTTCTTAGCGGTGAATTTGATTTGGCTCCGAGGTCTCGGCCGGAATCTATCAAAAATTCGACTGACCTCCTGAACTGGTACACCTCCGAGTTCGAAGCGCACGTTGACAAGCTGAAACAGCTTTCGGCTGACCAGCTCACGAAGATCGTAGATTTCAGAGGAATACTGAAGGAACCGGCGGTCTTCTTCCTCGGCTTGCTTCTTCATCACTCGATTCATCACCGGGGGCAATTGAGCATGTACCTGCGGCCGATGGGCGCCAAGGTGCCCGCTATTTACGGCGAGAGTTACGATTCTGCGCAAGCCCGCCAGCAGGCGGTTTGAAAGACTGAGAGCTGTTCGACAGAGTTCGAAAGAGCATAGAGTACTCGAAACATTTCTTCAGGCGTTTGTAGTACCGATAGAACTACGTATCTCACTGTTTGATAAGGTTCTATTGTTCTGGGTCCGGTGAGCAGCTAAACTAAATTTCAGAGAGGTTGGGTCCCTGCCGTTTGGGGAAAAGCAGCAGGAACGCCGCCATCGCTCGGAGTAGGCAAGCGGTATTGGACCTCGATTTCTGGGGTTGTTGGGAGAGGCCACCTGTCAAGTGTGCGGGAATCCGGAAGACGAATTAGGTCAAAATCATGGCGGATCGAGAATCTTCGGAATGGCGCGGCAGTTCGGTTTGCTGGCGCTCGGTCGGCAGCTTCGGCTGAATAATCACGGTCTTCTGATCCTCTGTTATCACGGCGTCAGCCGCTCAGACGAGCATCGTTGGCGCCCTTCGCTCTATGTGTCCCCTGTGGCATTCCGCCGCCGCATGGAAATCATCCGACGCTGCGGAGTGCAGGTTGTGCCTCTCGACAGTGCTCTGAAGCAGATTTGTAACGGCGGTTTTTCCTCCCCTTCGTTAGCGCTAACATTCGATGACGGGTGGCAGGATTTTCATAGTGTCGTCTGGCCCATCCTGCGCGATTGCGGTTTCCCGGCCACCGTATACCAGACCAGCTTTTACTCTGCGTACAATCGACCGGTTTTCGATACCGCGGTTTCTTATCTTCTATGGAAGGGCCGCAGGCGCAGCCTGCGCCTTGGCAATCTCAGCGGAATGTCCGGTACCTTTGAGCTGGATTCGGAAACCTCCACAGAGAAAGCAACCGATGCGGTACTCGCACGCACTGCACGGTTGAGACTTAATGCAGAAGAGAAGGACCAGGCGCTTCAGCAGATCGCTGAAATGGTGGGCATCGATTACCAGCAGTTCCTCACATCCCGCACTCTGCACCTGATGAATTCGAGCGAAATCGCCGAAGTATCGGAAGACGGCGCCGACGTTCAGTTACATACTCATCGTCACGACGTGCCGTTTACCAGGGAGGAGTTGCTGGAAGAAATTGCCATAAACCGGGCCTGGGTCGAAGCCATTACGGGAAAACCGGCCAATCACTTCTGTTATCCGAACGGCAATCATCGCCCGGAAGTGGAGAACTGGCTTCGTGACGCGAACATCAGCTCCGCAACCACCTGCGATCCTGGGATTGTTTCGGAAAAAACGGGGAAATTCCGCCT
>JAFAUR010000265.1 GCA_019243205.1 Acidobacteriaceae bacterium
ATCACGGGTCGCGCGTGATTCCTGGTCGTCGCGCTGCACTTTGGGCGCAAGCCAGTGCTCATCTCCGGAAGTAAGGTCGCGAATGCGAAGAGCCGTCTGTTGCTCATAGCGCGTGCCGTAAACCAGCCATTTGCCATCGGGTGAAATGATCGGGCGAAACGCGCTGCCTACGAGATCGGTGATATTGTCTTCATCGCCAGTGATGAGGTTTCGCCGCACGAGCTGCCATAGAGGAAAGGTGACGTTGTAAGAAAAATTGCGTTTGCGCCGAGCGAAGTAAATGTATTTGCGATCGGGCGAGAAGGCTGCCCCGAGATCGTTGTTCCAGTCCTCCCGGGGGGCATCAGGTTTCGTCTTACTCTTCGTCACCTGGATGCCGGGGCCGCCGCCCATGCGGTGATACAGCCAGATTTCATTGCCTTCGAGCCCTTTCGCTTTCGAAACGGCGACGTATTGGCTGTCCGGCGACCAGGCGGGCGAGACGAACTCAGCCTGCTTTTCGTCACTGAGCTTGCGAGGATGGCCGCCGTCGCAGTCCACTACCCAGAGATTTTCGGCGCCGTCACGGTCGCTGAGGAAGGCGATCTCTTTGCCATCGGGCGAGAAGCGGGGCTGCGTTTCCATGGCCATGCCCGTGAGAAGAGGCGTGGCGGTCCCGCCGGAAAGGGGCATGGTGTAGATGTCGCCGAGGAGTTCAAAGACGATGGTTTTGCCGTCGGGCGAGACATCCAGTGAAAGCCAGGTGCCTTCGTCGGTATCGAATTCGACCGTGCGCTCGGGCTTCAGGGTGAGTTTGCCAGGGCCTTTGGGCTTTTCGGTTTCATCGGCACCGGCGCTGAGCGTGATGGCGAGACAAAACAGGGCGGCGGAAACTGCGATCCTCATCGGTTCAAGATAGCTGATACCGATGACGATTGGGATGAGTTCGCTAGCGCAGGCTTCGACGAATCTGCTGCTCCGGTTGCCTAGCTTAGGTTGACTTTCGCGTGGTCGCCCAGCTTGCTTGGATCTTTGGTCACGTAGGCTCGAGCAAAATTGAACGCTCGTCCGACGATGGTGCCCGGTGAATCCCAGTACTCGGCTTTCTCTACCTGGATTTTCAGCAGGCCCAATTCCGGGTCATCGAGACCCTTCGGGAAGAAGGTCTTGTAGACCGGCTTCCAATATTGTTCGATCTTCGCCCGATCGCGAACCAGGGTCGCGGTACCCGAAGCCGAGACATACTTGTTCTTGTCGGGATCGGCAAATGCGATGTTTACCTGGCGATGACGGTCGGCTTCCCACACTTTGGGAGCGTGGGCACCGGTAAAAAACCAGAGATTGCCATCGAACTCGATGTCCTGTGTGGTCATGGGACGGCTGTGTAAGGATCCGTCCTCTTCCACGGTGGTCAGCATCGCGAATTTGATTCCCTTAATGAGCTCCGCGAGTTTTTCGATTTCCGCGCTATGATCCGAATTCTCCGCCACTGTTTTCTCCAAAGGATGGGACTGGAAGCGGACTCAGGCTGTTTCAATCGACTGTGTTTTCCAGGGTTCCGATGCCGTCGATCGTTATTCTGATGGAATCATTTTTCTGAAGCGTGAAACTGTCCGGGGGCACAATGCCCGTTCCGGTCAGCAAAATGCAGCCATCAGGGAAGCTATTTTCGCGAAACAAAAAAGAAATGAGGCTGTCGGGAGTTCGCTTCAGCTGTTCGAGTGTAATTTCATCGAAGAAAGCTTGCGCCCCGCCGCGAAGGATTTCGAGTTGAATACGGGTGGCGGGCGGAATGCTCCCTTCGGATACGAGGATGCACGGTCCGAGGCCGCACGAACGATCGTAAACTTTGGCTTGCGGGAGGTAGAGAGGATTCTCACCTTCGATATCTCGCGAGCTCATGTCGTTGCCTATCGTGTATCCGACGAGTTTTCCATTTGGCGTGATGACGAGTGCGAGCTCCGGCTCCGGCACGTTCCACTTCGAATCGGTGCGGACGTGGACGGTCCCGCCTGGTCCGACGACGCGGTGGGGCGTCGCTTTGAGAAAGAGCTCGGGACGATCCGCGGAATAGACGCGATCGTAGAATGAACCTCCGCCAGCTCGTTCGGACTCTTCCATGCGGGCGGTACGACTGCGGTAGTATGTCACGCCGGCTGCCCAGACCTCGCCACTTTCGATCGGCGCAAGGATATTGGAGACTGGCGGTTCGGGCGAGGCAGTTAGGTTCGCGATCTGCGACAGCAGGTATGACCTAAGATCATCGCGCCTGACGAGGCTAATCCAAGATTGCTGCGGCAGCTGGTGCCAGATTCCGTTTCTTTCGACGTACTGACCATCTGCGGTGCGGTAGAGCTTCACAGCCGTGAGTTTACACGCAACGGAAAAATTCAGAGATCATAGCGTCCAGGAGCGTTGAATCGAAGCATGCGCAGCAAGGCGTTGTGTTTTGGTCTTTTCATTGTCTTCGGTGTTGTTTCCGAGGCGCAGGTCCCGAGTGTACGGACGGTGGCGGTCGGGAACAGTGGAACCGCCTTCGTCGGACAGGTTGTGACGGGGGCTCCTTATTCTGCTCAGCAGGTAATCGAACACACACAGACCCTGGCCGACGGAACGCATATCAATCAGAAGCCGCAGATTACACAGATTTACCGCGACGCGCAAGGCCGTACGCGGACGGAGCGGCCGGTTTTCACGGGGGCGAATTCGCAGTCTGGTGAGTCTCCGGTCATTGTCGAGATAAAGGATGCGGTTGCGGGATTTCAATACACGCTCGATATGCAGGCGCACGTGGCTCATCGCGTTGCGCTGACATCTCCGCCCGGAATGGCAAAGCAGCAGGAAGCGGCAGGCACAGGAGTTCCTCGGGCGGTGATCTCGCAAATGCCGTCGGGACGGGCTGCGTCCACCCCCGGTGTGTCTAGTGGTGGCGGCGGCAGTGTCTGGTTCACATCTTCCGGTTACAGTGGGCCAGAACAAATCAAGCACACATCGGAGTCACTTGGGACACAGACCATCGAGGGGGTACTGGTCCAAGGTCACAAAACGACCATCACCATCCCAGCGGGAGCAGAAGGCAATGACCAGCCGATGGTAATTACGACTGAGATGTGGGACGCACCGGATCTTAAAGTTACGGTGCTTTTGAAGAGCAATGACCCGCGGTCGGGCGAACGTGTCACGCGGCTGCAGAACATTACGGCCGGTGATCCGGACGCGAGCTTATTCGCACCGCCATCAGACTTCACGATCGTGGACGAGAACGGGCCGTTCCAAATCCAATATCAGTTGCCGCCTGCTCAGGGCAAATAGCGGCGTCACGGCGTTCGCGTGCGGGCGATCTCGGGCGTTTCTTCTGAGGGATACGAGAGCATCTTTTCCGGCTCGAGATAGTACGCGGTCAGGCCCTCGGTCAGAATTGCCATCCCCTCTTGGGGCGAATTGGCGAAGCGGAAGAGGTTGAGGTCGGACTCAGAAATCACGCCGTGATTGATCAAGGCCTGGAAGTTGATGACCTCATTCCAAAACGCTGAACCATAGAGGACGATCAGTATCTTGCTTTCGAGCTTCTTTGTTTGAGCAAGCGTCAGAATTTCCATCAATTCGTCGAGAGTCCCAAAGCCGCCGGGAAAGACGACCAGCGCCCTTGCGAGATAGGCGAACCAGAACTTTCGCATGAAGAAGTAATGGAACTCGAACGAAAGTTCCGGTGTGATGTAGGCGTTTGGACGCTGCTCGAAAGGAAGACCGATGTTCAGACCGACGCTTTTGCCGCCGGCTTCGCATGCTCCACGGTTAGCCGCTTCCATAATTCCCGGTCCGCCGCCGGAGCAGACGACGAAGCGGCGGTGAGGTTCGGATCCATTGGCGGCGTGTGAAATGGAGAGGCTCCATTCCGTTACTAAACGAGCCAATTCGCGTGCCTCCTCGTAATAGCGGCACAGCGGGCCCGTCTCTTCAATGCGTGCCGAGCCAAAGAAGACAATGGTGTCCTGGATCTTCTCTTCCTGGAAATGCGCGAGCGGCCACAAGTATTCGGAAAGAATCCGCAGAGGGCGTGATTCCGGACTCTGGAGGAAGGCCTCTTCGCGGTAGGCCAGGGGACGACGCACAGAACCGTTGGGGCTCGGCGTGGAGTTTTGCTCGTTTGGGTCCAACAGAGTTAATTTTCGCATCCGTGCTAACGCAATAGAAGAAAAGGCGATTGCGAGTGGCTGGACTGCTAGAATTCCAGCGTGCCCGGTCGCAACATTTTTACGGCATTGGAGGAGACGGCCCGCCAGTACGGGGATGCTGCGGCGCTGCATCAGCCGACCGGATCCAGGAACAACCGCGAGTATCAAACGTATTCTTGGAATGACTGGGTGGCGATCTCCCGAGAGATTGGTCTGGGGCTTCGGTCGTTGGGGCTGACCAAAGGTGAGGTGGTCTGCATTCTCTGTGAGACTCGCGCCGAGTTCTATCTGGCGGACTTAGGTGTGATGGCGGCGGGAGGCGTTTCGGCCGCGCTGTACACCGCGTACCCGATACCGGATCTGGCCAAGGATGTCGCGCGCGTGCAGTCGCGCTTTCTAATGATTGAGGACGCGAAGACGGTACTCGCGTTGCTGCAGGCAGCGGAGTCGCGCGGCGACGGGATGCCGCCTGTGATTATTGTTCTGACGGGCGACGCTCCCCAGGGGACGCTGACTCTAAATGACTTGAGGGCGCGCGGACGCGCGGCGAGCGAAGCGGATCCCGATCTGTTCCGGCGCATTCAGGACGAGATGTCGCCAGACGATCCCGCCATCTTGTACCTAACATCCGGTGCGACGGGTGAGCCCAAGATGGGGCTAACGAGCCACGCTGCGATTCTTTCCAACATGGATTGGGGGCCGATTGTGCTGCCGATCGGGCCGGAGGATTCGACGGTCGTATTTCTGCCTTCGGCGCACATTGCGCAGCGCATCGTCCTGGAACTGGTGACGATGCGAATGGGAACGCCGGTTTGGTTTTCCGAGAGCCTGGCGCGGTTGCCGGCTGAACTGAAGAGCATCCGCCCCACCGTGTTCCTGGCGCCGCCACGCGTTTGGGAGAGGATGTACGCGACCATCCAGACCGAACTGAAGAAACGGCCGGCACGCGCGCAGAAGTTATTTGCGCGAGCGCTGAACCTGGGCAGAAAGGCGGCGAGCCACCGGCAGGCAGGAAAGCCGATCCCGCTGTGGATGCGGGCATCGCTGGCGCTTGCGGAAAGAGTCGTGTTTTCGAAGATCCGCGAGAGACTGGGCGGGCGCATGCGGGTGGCTGCCTCGGGCGCCGCTCCTCTAGGCAGGGACCTGGGCGAATTTTACGCTGCGATCGGGATGCCGCTGCTGGAGGGCTACGGGCTGACCGAAGCGGGCGTGATCTGCTTCAACCCCGTCGAGAGGCCGAAACCGGGCAGCATCGGCAAGCTGCTGCCGAGCGTGCAGGCGCGCCTTGCCGAAGACGGAGAGCTACAGGTGAAGACGCCAGGGCTGTTCAGCGGATATTATCGCGACGACGAGGCTACCAGATCCGTGATGGACAAAGACGGCTGGTTTCAAACAGGCGATATCGCTGAAGTGGACGAGGATGGCTACTGGTACATTACCGGCCGGAAGAAGGAGCTGATCGTATCTTCGAACGGCAAGAAGATCTACCCGGCGCGAATCGAAAATCTCTTCAAAATGGAGCCGCTCGTCAACCAGGTTCTGCTCATCGGAGACAAGAAGCCTTACGTTACCGCGCTGCTGACCGTGAACGTGGCGCAGCTGCCGAATCTGAATGAAGCGAAGGCTAACGAAGCACAGACAACGGCTGAGATTGCGACGGCCGAGCCGGTGACCACTGCGGTCCGGGAGGCCGTTTCGAGAGTGAACAGACAGCTCGCGGATTTCGAAAGAATCCGCCGGTTTAAAGTTCTTGACCGGGATTTTTCGATCGAGCTTGGGGAACTAACACCCACGATGAAGATTCGGCGCGAGCGGGTTCTGGAGAATCACAAGGCTCTTGTGAACGAGCTTTACTTAGGGCGAGAAGAGATTGAGTAAAAGCCAACTCAGCAGCTAAATCCGGTGAGATGGCGGGTGTCGTTTGAGTTTCCATGAACGTGTCCTCTGAGGTGAAGCAGCCGTTCCAGCTCTTTCCACTTTTTCGCGAACGAGTTTGGGGGCGGGAAAGCCTGGCGCCGTTGTTTCCGGATGTCTCCGGAAAAGAACGTATCGGCGAAGTTTGGTTTACATTCGAGCAAAATCCGACCTCATTAGAAAAAACGCTGGCGGAAGTCATCCGGACAAATCCGGAAATACTTGGTTCGGCGCGGGATGATGCGCATCCGGACATCTGCCCGCTCTTAGTCAAGCTGCTGTTTACTTCCGAGCGGCTTTCCGTGCAGGTTCACCCGGATGACGAATATGCCGGGAGGCATCACAATTCGCTGGGGAAGACAGAGGCGTGGTACGTGGTGGATGCGCAGCCGCCGGGCGAGGTCGCGGTCGGGTTCCGGGAGGCGCTGAGTCCTGAGCGTTTTCGCGCATCGATCGAAAGCGGCGAAGTAGAGGATCTGCTGGATTGGCGGAAGGTGAAGCGAGGGGATGCCATACTGGCGCCCGCGGGAACGGTTCATGCGATCGGCGCCGGCCTGACCATCTGTGAGGTGCAGGAAAACTCGGATATCACATACAGACTGTATGATTACGGGCGTCCCCGCGAGCTTCATTTGAACCATGGGATGGCCGTTTCGAAACTGGACCGGCACGAATTGATCTTCGACCCGGTACCTGTCGGGAAGAATCGGACGGAGCTGGCCGTATCCGAATACTTTCGTATGGAGCGCCTGATGCCTGAAGGCCCGCTGCGGGTAGAAAGCGGACTGAAACAATTTCTTTTTCTGCTTTGCCTTGCTGGAGAAGGAACGATTGCGGGTCAGCAGGCGACCGCTGGTTCGGCTTGGATGACGCCGGCTGGGAACGATGGATTTGAATTGCTTGCGCCGGGTTCCCAGTGGATTCTGGCTTATAAGGCTGACGACGCGCTCGAGTCAATCATCTGAAGAATGCGCGGAGAAGAATGCCCATCTTGGTGCGCGTGGGTACGTTCAAGCGCGAGGTAAGAACGGAGTAATCGGCATTTTGTAATCGCGCGAGCAGGCGCAGATAGATCTCCCGCAGCGCCCAAAGCGAGCGGCGGCTTTTTGCGTCGATCAGATCCAGCAACGGCGCAGACTCCTCGTAGTATGCGCGCGCGCGCTGCGCTTCAAAGCGCATCAGGCTACGGAAGTTGTCGTCTTCTTTACCGGAGCGCAACTGCGCGACCGGGACGGCGAAACGATCGAGGTCTTCGCGCGGCAGATAGACGCGCCCGAGCTCCGCATCTTCGCGGACATCGCGGAGAATGTTAGTCAACTGAAAGGCAATGCCACAACGTTCCGCCAAAAGCAGAGCGCGGGCGGACTTGAATCCGAAAATGTGGATGATAGTCAGGCCAACGACCGACGCGACCTGATAGCAGTAGCCGTAAAGTTCATCGTAGGTCTGGATCTCGCGCGGTTCGAGATCGGAGCTGATTCCGTCGATCATTTCGTGGAAAAAGCGGTGCGGGATTTTGTATCGCAGAACCGTGTCGTAGAACGCCGGCCAGATGGGATGGTCGCCCACTTGCCCGGCCAGCGCATGGTCGAGTTGGAAGCGCCATTGTGCGATGGCGGCACGAATAGCTTTCTTGTTCGGAACGGACGGATCGTCGCTGAGATCGTCACATTCGCGCATGAAGGCGTAGATCGCGCACATGGAATCGCGCTGCTGACGGTCAAGGAGCAGGAACGAGTAGTAGAAGTTTTTGGCGCGTTTTCGCGCGATTTCACGGCAGTGTCGATAGGACTTGGCCAGCGACGAAGCGCTCAAAATGGGAGCAGTCGCGGGAGGCACCGAAGCAGAATACCAACGCGCTCCGCCTTCGAGATGAAAGGGCGCGATTTTAGAACGTTATAGTCGCACAGCCGGATCTTTCGCAGAATTCTCATTCCGCCGCGGCTGAAGAGTTCCAGATCCAGGGCGAGACGGCGGTCGACGGCGCGGATGAGCGGAAGGCCCTTCCGAAAAAGCTCCTCGGCAACATCGACCGCGTCAGCCATTACACCGCGGAAAGCGTCATTAAACTTCAGCGCGAATAGATCTTCAATCGAGTAGCCGTGGCGTGCAAGCAGGTCGAGCGGAAGATAGACCCTGTCTTTTTGGAGGTCGACGGTAACGTCCTGCCAGAAATTCGCAAGTTGCAGGGCGGTACAGGTGTAGTCGGAAAGGCGCTGCCGCTCGGTGTCGCGATAACCGCAAAGATAGAGCACGAGGTGGCCGACCGGGTTCGCTGAATTTTCACAGTACCCATAGAGCTCGTCGAAATCGCGGTAACGATTGACGGTTTGGTCCTGCTCAAAAGCGCGGATCAAACGATCAAAAGGTTCTTTCGGGATCTGGTGGCGGGCGACGGTCTCTTGCAAAGCCGTAAATACGGGGTGGGCCGTGGCGCCCCGGTAGATGGCTTCGAGTTCTTCGCGCCACCATGCGAGCAGGCGGAGACTCTCGGTTTTGTCTTCTATCTCGTCGCCCAGGTCGTCAGCCCACCGGCAGAATGCGTAGACGTTATAGAAATCCTGATGAAGCGCCTTCGGGAGAAGCGCGCTG
>JAFAUR010000272.1 GCA_019243205.1 Acidobacteriaceae bacterium
CCGAGACACCGATGCTGAAGACTGGGTCTTTGAACGGCTCGATCAGGGGGAACAAGCCAGCGTTTACCTCGTCCGATCACGAAATGGGAAACCGATATGGAGAACCCACCGCAGCCTTGCGGTGAAGTTGTACAAGCCCGCGATGGCACCAAACTTCGGGGCCGTCAGGGCACAGTTTGAAGCAATGTCCAGGATACATGCGGCGCTGCATGGCAACAAAATCAGCGGCTGGAAAATCTCGACCCCCGCGCCGGTGTATTTGTCCGAGTGGCCGCTGGCGATCGTCATGACCACCGTTCCGGGGCGAAAGCTCAATTTGTGTCTCGAAGCGGCGCATGACGTGACGCCTGAAGTATTAGAGTCCGCTCCGCGGGCCGTCGTCGCGGCCATGCGGCAATATTGGTGGATCAATTCGCATATCCATGGTGATCTGGACTTCAACAATATACTTTGCGACATCTCGGCGAGGAGACTGTCGCTGGTGGACCCAGGCGTTCCCGAGGAACAGCCTTTCCCCGGAAACATTACCACGCATTGGTATCCCGCTTCGCACGACTTGGCATACATGCTGTACTGCACGGGCGTCACCGTTAAGGAAAACGTGGGCAGACCGAAAGCCTTGCTACGCAAGCAAGTATTTGCCGAGAACGCGTTGCGATCATTCATCGAGACTATCCGAGAACAGGGAGAGAAGCGCCGGCTGCTCGACGAAGTCCAAGCTTGCACACAGCATCATCTCGATGGACTCGCAAGCTCTTGGTCACTTCGCGGGCTTTGGCGTGCTCTGGTGAAAAAAATCGCGAGGCGGCGGATCGGCCTCGTCTTGGCCAAGCTGAGAAATGAAATGGACCGCGCGGGCGGGCTTGCTTGAGAGCATGAGCTCAAATGCAACAAGTAGGGCGATAGCGAAGCAGTGATCAAAGGACCGCAGACATACATAACGACGAGTTGGGATGATGGCCATCCATTAGATTTGCGGGTGGCCGAACTCCTCGTGAAGCATGGGCTGAGCGGAACGTTTTACGTTCCGATGAGTGCGGAAAATGCGACTATGCCAGCAGCGCAAATCCGAGAACTCAGTTGCGAGTTTGAGATTGGGGCTCATACGCTCAATCACACCGTGCTCACCAGCACCACGGAACAAGGGGCAAAGGACGAGATCTTCAATTCGAGGCATTGGCTCGAGGACGTTACGGGCCAGCCTTGCACCATGTTTTGCCCGCCCAAGGGCGAATATCTGGGCAAGCATCTGGAGATGATTCGCCGAGCCGGCTTCGTTGGGGTCCGTAACGTGGAGCTGGGCTCGCTCGATTTTCCGCGGCCGTTCGGGGGAATCATGCTGCTGCCCACAACAATTCAAGCCTTCTCGCATGGCCATCTTGCGTTCGTCAGGAATGCGATCAAGCGCGCTGCATTTGAGAGCCTATGGCGGTTTGTCGCGCATGGTCGTTCGACCGATTGGCCCACCTTGGCTGCTTCGTTGCTGCGACGCGCACTCAAGTGCGGCGGCGTGTTTCATCTCTGGGGGCACTCATGGGAATTGGAGAGAACTGCGCAGTGGCAGCGGTTGGATGCCGTGATGCGTTTCATGGCGGCATGCACGAGCGAAGCCCCCGCCTGCACCAATGGGCAAATCTGCCGGCGCAACCAGCCAGTGACCTCTCTGGGCAGCGAATTAGCGTCGGGCGACCGTTTTTCCTGGGGCAAATGAAAACGAGCCGCGATTGTCGCGCAGGTATTTTGGAACCGATGGATATAGTTGTAGCGCATAATTTCTATAAGCAACCCGGCGGCGAAGATCAGTGCGTCTCGTCTGAGGTCGCGATGCTGCGGGCGGGCGGGCACAATGTCGCCCAGTATTGCCTGCGTAACGAAGCGATCGATCGAATGAGCAAGCTGCGGCTTGCGTCGGACACGATTTGGAATCGGTCAGCATTCAGAGAGTTGCGCGCGCTGTTTCGAGCGCATCGGCCGCAGCTCGTTCATTTCCACAACTCGTTTCCTTTGATCTCCCCTGCCGGGTACTATGCAGCCCGCGCGGAAAACGTCCGGATAGTTCAAACCCTGCACAATTTTCGACTCTGTTGTCCCAGCGCGCTGCTTTTTCGCGATGGCCAAATTTGCGAGGACTGCCTTTCCAAAACAATCCCCTGGGCGGGAATTTTGCACAAGTGTTATCGCGACAACCGCGCCGCGAGTACCGGGGTGGCGGCAATGTTGACGGTCCATCGTGCGCTCGGGACCTGGCAGAATGCCATCGACGTCTATGTCGCTCTCACGGAATTCAGCCGAAAGAAGTTCGTCGAAGGCGGCCTCCCGGCGCGAAAGATCCGGATCAAACCGAATTTCGTATACCCGGATCCGGGTCCGGGAGCAGGTCGGGGTGGATATGCTGTTTTTGTCGGAAGACTCTCAGCTGAAAAGGGTTTGCAAACTCTCCTGGATGCCTGGGAGAATCTCGCGGGCACGCTACCCCTGAAGCTGGTTGGGGATGGTCCAATGTCGCCGATGGTCAGAGAGGCGACGGTAAAAAATCCCGCAATACAGTGGTTGGGAAGAAAGCCGCTCGAGTCTCTTTATCCGATACTCGGGGAGGCGATGTTTCTCGTGGTGCCCTCTCAATGCTACGAAACCTTCGCTCGCGTCGTCATCGAAGCCTTCGCTAAGGGCACCCCCGTAATTGCGTCTAAGTTAGGGGCGATGGCGGAAATCGTCGACAACGGCCGGACCGGGCTTCATTTCAATCCTGGAGATCCAAGGGACCTTATCGCGAAGGTCCGTCAGATGATCGAAGACGCCGATGGCCGACATCGCATGCGGCGGGCCGCTCGCGAGGAGTTCGACAACAAGTATACGGCGGACATCAACCTGAAGGTCTTATCGGGGATCTATCGACACGCACTGGAACGGCATTCTGATTTGTGATGGTCGATGCTGCCTTGCAGTCGCATAAATTGCCCCGCTCCAGTCCAGACGACATCGTGAGCGGAGACCGTCAGCTTCGGATCATTAGAGAAGCTGACCGCTCAAAGGCGAACTGGGCCGCTTTCGGTCCTAATAGCTGAAGGACGAAGCAGATGATGAAGAATGCCAATCCGCTAAGCGCGCTTCCCGAGGTGATGGAAACGTTCGCACCTGACCCGCAGTCCATCGCAAATTCACAGCTAAGCTCCTTCATCGATTTCTGTCAGAAAGCGACGAGCCGAAGTTTCCGCGACTATGCTTCCTTCGAGCAATTTTCGATGCAAGATTTCTCATCTTTCTGGGATCTCTTCCTGGACTGGTCAAAGCTTTGGTGGGAGGGCGACAAGAATCCTACATGGAGAGGAACCACTTGCGCGGATTCGCAATTTTTTCCAAACCTGAGGCTTAACTATGCGGAGAACCTCCTCCTCGGCGACGAGCAGAGCCCGGCAATAACTGCTTGCCGCAGGAACGGACAGCGCCGCCAGTTGACGCGCGGAGAATTGGCCGCGAAGGTTGCTCAACTTGCCAAATATCTCAAGAAATTAGGCTTGCAAAAGGGCGACCGAATTGTCGCGATCTCCCGCAATAACTTGGAAGTAGTCATCGCTGCGTTGGCGGCAAGTGCGATCGGCGCAACCTTTTCAAGCTGCTCGCCCGACATGGGAGCATTTTCCATTCTGGCACGTTTTGCGCCGCTAAGCCCGTCCGTTTTATTCGCCAACATTGCTTCAGAGCCATGCGACCTCGGCTTTTCCATCTCCGCCCGGGTAGCGGAGGTGGTAAAGGGCCTGCCGACCCTTTCTGCCATGATTTCTTTAGATGACGGGCCAGCTCCGGTCGGCCTATCCACTGTCCGAACAATCCCATTCCTGGATTGCTTTCTCGCGGACAGTCATTTCACCTGGCACCGCTGGCCGTTTAATCAATCACTATTCATTCTTTTTTCCTCAGGTACTACGGGGCAGCCGAAGTGCATCGTTCACGGTGCTGGCGGGACGTTGCTGGAGCACGCAAAGGAACACCGGCTCCACTGTGATTTGCGCCCCGGCGACAAACTTTTATTCCAGACTTCCTGCGGTTGGATGATGTGGAATTGGCAGCTCTCCGCTCTCGTTGCCGGCGCGGAAATCGTGGTCTATGACGGTCCACTGGAGGGT
>JAFAUR010001082.1 GCA_019243205.1 Acidobacteriaceae bacterium
CATGGGCATACCGAGTGACAACATTGTGCAGGTCAGAAAGTTCTTGACCTGCCTGTTCCGTAGATTCTCCACGGCAGCGTCATCGGTTGGACCCTCAACACCACAATTCCAGCTCCAGTTGTCGTTCGAACCGTCGCGGTTACCTTCGCCGTTCGCGTCGTTGTGCTTCACATTGAAGGAGACGAGATCGTTGAGCGTGAACCCGTCATGGCACGTTACGAAATTAACGCTTTGCTCTGCTTCCCTTTCTTTGTAGCCGTAGATCTGAGGGCTGCCGAGCATCCGGTCAGCGACCTTCGTCACGGAGCCATCATCACCCCGAAAGAAGCTGCGCACATCGTCACGAAATTGCCCGTTCCACTCCCTCCAACGATCGCCGATAAAACTTCCCACCTGATAGAGACCGCCCGCATCCCACGCCTCGGCGATCATTTTCGTACCGGCCAGGGTGGGGTCCGAGTCGATATCCCATAGCACCGGAGGGTTTGACATTGGGCGGCCGGAGGAATCGCGCGCAAGGATCGACGCGAGATCGAATCGGAAGCCATCCACGTGCATTTCCCGGACCCAATAGCGGAGACTGTCTAAGATCATGCGCCGAACGATCGGATGATTGGCGTTGAGCGTATTTCCGGTGCCACTGTAGTTCGCGTATCGGGAGCGGTCTTCTTCGAGCATGTAGTACGTGCTGTTATCAAGTCCTCGAAGGCTCAGCGTTGGGCCGTTGTGGTCGCCTTCTGCCGTGTGATTGAACACCACATCGAGAATGACCTCGATCCCGGCCAGATGCAGGGCTTTAACCATGTCGCGAAACTCGTCTATCGGCCCGAGCGGATCCTGACGCGAGCTGTAAGCCCGGTGCGGGGCGAAGAAGGAGACCGGGGCGTAACCCCAGTAATTGACTTTTCCGGCCGGAGCGTCCTGAGCGTCGAATTGAAAAACGGGAAGAAGTTCCACCGCGGTGATACCGAGTTCTTGAAGGTATGGAATCTTCTCGATCAGGCCGGCGTACGTGCCTCGAAGTCTTTCCTCAATGCCGGAATTTGGATGTTGGGTAAAGCCGTGGACGTGGAGCTCATAGATGATGGTGCGGGCTGCGGGCCGCTTGGGTGGCGCATCACGCACCCAATCAAACGCGGCGTCCCGTTCCCAGTCGTAGGCGTTGGTATCCACGATCACGCTCTTCATGGCGGAGCCGGTATTGTCTTCGTTTAAGCGGATCGCGCCTCGATCGTAGCTCTTCGGAACCAGAACGCTTCGGCCATATGGGTCTAGAAGCACTTTGGTGGCATCAAAGCGCAGCCCGTTCGCCGGGTCCCAGGGGCCGTGCACGCGATATCCGTAGATTTGGCCGGGCCGGACTCCCGGCGCGAACACGTGCCAGTAATAATAAGTGCGATTTGTGACTGGATCGAGCGGGATTACACGAGCTGGGCGCCAATCATCATCGTGGTCGAAGAGCAGCAGTTCGACGGCGGATGCGCCACGCGAGAAGACGCTGAAATTAACACCGTCAGGAAGGATTCGCGTGCCGAGGGGATGGCTCCGCCCCGCAGTGTGACGGCGGAGCTTCGCAGAGGACAACTCTTGGATTGCAGCCCGATCGAGGACGCCACTCATCGCTTACTTTCCGCGGTCCTCTATCCCTCGCTGGCTTTGATCTGCTGGTCGAAAGATTTGTCGTCGAACTTTGCTTTCAGGAAATCTCCCGAATTCGGCAACTCGACATGAAAATCATGCAGCGTACAAATCTGAAGTATTCCGTTGCGAAGCCGATAATCCAAAGCGTGCCCGCCGCCCTGTTTATCCTTTCTTAGAAAGTGAAGATGAAACCCGGCAACTCCGATGCCTTGCGCGTAACTCGGTGACCGAAAGCCCGCCAAAGTGCCTTCCACATTGCAAAAACTCTTCTCAGGCTGGTGCGCAGTGGCCTCGGTGAGCGGAGGAAAGGGCCTGTGCTGAATCTGAACCGTTCGAGTACGAACCTCGTCGAAAGCACCGTCGATTCTGACCGCGGTAAACAGATTCGCATCGGTTACCTTCTCGAGGAATGCGAGCAGTTCTTTCTTTCCGGCATTACCCGGCAGTTCCAACTCCCTTTCCGGTTGAAAGAACGTCACCACGGCGAACGGCGTTTTTTGTTCTGCCGCGACCGGCCGTGCTGACCCGTCCGAACGAAGTTGATAGAACATGCCATCGAACCCAACCATTTCACCGTCTAAATCATTGAACGTCCCCAGACCGAAATCCCCGTGCCTCCGGATTTCACCATAGGTTGTTTCCCCTTCGTAAACGCCATTGAGCAGCGCGGTCATGAGCGATGTCTGGTATAGTTCTCCCGCTGCGTGATTCTGGCCTGGAGAAAAATGGTGCCATACAGGCTGAACCATCTTCAGCGAACCTTCCGGTATCGGAGCACTCATACTAATCCCATGCTTCCGGGAGAACGTGCTCTCCTATTTCGGCGTTCTTGCTGTAATCGACGGGTATGTCTACGATGACCACGCCCGGCATATCGAGCGCCTTGCGCATCACCGGCAAGAGTTCGTTGGGCGCAGTCACGCGCAACCCGATGCAGCCGAGGCTTTCTGCGTATTTCACAAAATCTGGGTTGCCAAACTGCGTGCCCGAGCTCCGGCCATAGAGGAGCTCTTGCTGAAAGGCGACCATGTTGTAACCGCCATCCCGGTAAATGAGGACCGTGATGTTGAGTCCTTTTCGAACCGCGGTTTCGAGATCCATGGAGGAATACAGAAATCCACCGTCTCCCACGGTCGCCACGACCTTCTTTTGTGGATAGATCAGACTCGCGGCCATGGCCCACGGTATACCTACCCCGAGAGTTTGTTGACCGTTGCTGAATAGCAGCTTGCGCGGCTCGAACTCGAAGAAGTGCCGCGCCATCCAGATGTGATGCGATCCCATGTCGCTGGCGACAATAGTGTCGTCATCAATCAGACCGCGCAGAGCCAGTACAACGCTCAAAGGATGAACTGAGCCGTTGGATTTTGGCGCGGTCGGGTTTTGCAGGGCCTGCCATTCGGCATGAATACTTCGAAGTTCTTCGCTGGGATTATACGTTCGCTGTTTCAAGGTAGCGGACAGCGAACTAATCGTTTCCTCTACACTGCCTACCAGCTCTATCTCGGGCTCATAATGGGTATCGATATCGCAGGGATAATCGGCGATATGGATAATGCTGGCGCGCTTTCCCGCATTCCATGCTTCCGGCCCATACTCGACGGGGTCATAGCCTACCGTTAATACAACATCCGCCTTGGCGAGAACCCTGTCGCCGGGCTGATTTCTGAACAGTCCGATGCGGCCGTAAAACAACGGCATGAGTTCACGCGATACCGCACCTGCGCCTTGGAAGGTTCCGACGAAAGGCATGGGATATCGTTTCAACAGGGCCCGCACCGCTTCCGTTGCCGCTGGCTCACTCGCGCCCAAACCCAATAGCATTACCGGGTTTTTCGCGTTTGCTACCTTCTCCGCAGCGTTGCGGATCAGGCACATGGGAGCACCACCGAGCACGGAGAGCGACTGAAAAGGCGGCGGCTGAGCCGTCGTGGCAGCGGCCTGAACATCTTTCGGAAATGCGATGAAGGCAGCGCCGGCTCTGGGCGTCATCGCCGCACGAAACGCATTTGCGATAACTTCACCTGCCGATTCAGGCGCGCTGATTGAAACGCTGTATTTGGTGACCGGCTTCATCATCGCCACAGAGTCCATCGACTG
>JAFAUR010000606.1 GCA_019243205.1 Acidobacteriaceae bacterium
TGCAAGCCATCAAGCGGAAATACGATCCGAACAACTTCTTCCATGTGAACTACAACATTAAACCGAGCTCGGCGCAGTCCGATGCGGCTTAGAGAGTTCGCAATCGCCTGGCGCAACATGCGCCGCCGACAGCGGATGTGAATATTATCCCGCGCTTCGACGTCGTTCGAAAAAGCGTGTCATCAGTTCGCCCGCTTCGGGAGCCAAGAGCCCTTCCTCCACCCGCGCTCGAAAATTGAGGAGCTCCGAGTCGGCAAGTGCGAACTTGCTGCGGACTGCCCCGAAGCGCAGATCCCGCGCGCCGAAAACGAGCCGTTCCACCCTCGCCAGGACGATCGCGCCGGCGCACATGACACAAGGCTCGATCGTGACATAAAGCGTGGTGCCCGGCAGCCGGTAATTGCCGACCGTGCGCGCCGCGTGCCGCAATGCTTCGATCTCGGCGTGCGAACTCGGGTCGGAAGATGCAATCGGGCGATTGCGGCCCGCTCCCAGGATTGTGCCCTTGCTTACAACCAAGGCGCCGACAGGAACTTCGCCGGCGGCGTCGGCTTCCCGCGCAAGATGAAGTGCCTGACGCATGAAGCGTTCATCCGCAGCGGACCAGCCCTTATCTGAATTGCTTTGAACTGTTTGCCTCAACCGCTCGTATTTTCTAACACCCCGTTCATCTCGGCGGCAGGTCGGTCTGTCGCTGGACGAGCGGAGACGTGACATTTCACGGT
Organism: Acidobacteriaceae bacterium; assembly: GCA_019243205.1. Taxonomy (GTDB): domain Bacteria; phylum Acidobacteriota; class Terriglobia; order Bryobacterales; family Bryobacteraceae; genus Bog-105. Next base: position 726 of record JAFAUR010000606.1, read on the forward strand.
ACGCTAGACGGAAAAGGAGGCGAAGATCCGGTGAGATTCTTTTCTCTCGCGTTCAAGAACAGTTTGCGCAACCGGCGCCGGAGTGTGCTGACGATCTCAAGCATTGCAGCTTCCCTGTGCCTGCTCGGCGTTCTCATCGCCATGTACAACGCGCTATTTTTCAGCAAGGAGACGCCAGGACAAGCCTTGCGCCTGGTTGTCAGGCACAAAGTTTCCCTCGCCCAGGCCATCCCTGCGGCCTATGAGCAAAAAGTTCGCCAAGTGCCGGGTGTTAGAGAAGTCTCCCCCTGGAATTGGTTTGGAGGCACTTACAAAGATAATCGCGATTCCCGCAACTTCTTCGCGCGCATGGGAGTAAAGCCCGGGCCCTTTCTCACCATCCGGACCGAAATGGTGATGCCTGAGGACCAGCGGCGCGCTTTTCTGACCGACAAGACGGGATGCGTAATCTCCAGAGATCTGGCCGACAAACTGAAGTTCAAAATCGGTGATCGCATCACACTCGTCGGCGATATCTACCCGGTGACGCTCGAGTTCAAGGTGGTCGGTATTTTCGAGGATCCCGATGCGCACGACACGATGTTTTTCAACATCGATTACCTGCGCGATGCCCTTCCTCTGGCGCGGCGCAATGTCGACAGCACCATCGCGGTTCTCGCAAATAGTCCGGAAGATGTTCCGCGCATTGCAAAGGCCGTAGACGAAATGTTTGCAAACGCTTCGCCGCCGACCAAGAGCGAATCGGAGGCTCAGTTCGCTCTCAGCTTTGTCTCTTTCCTCGGGAACATCAAAGTGTTCCTACTCAGCATCTGTGCCGCGGTGACCTTCACCATCCTGCTGGTTTCGGGAAATACGATGGCCATGTCTGTCCGGGAGCGCATCAAAGAGGTTGGTGTTTTGAAAACACTCGGATTCACCAACGGAACAATCCTCGGCATCATCATCGGCGAGGCTGTCTGCATTTCACTGATCGCTGCCGTTATCGGACTTCTGCTCGCGGAAGTTATCGCGCGTTTAATCGGCGGCATCGCCGGAAGTTTCGCAGCACAACTTTATGGCTTGTCGCTTACGCCGGTGACGACCTTATTTGCGCTGTGCGTGGCGCTCGTGCTGGGCTTAGTGAGTTCGTTTTTCCCTGCATTCCGGGCGGCAAGAACAAACATTCTTGAGTCACTTCGATATACAGGTTGATGTGATATGGCGATCCCCCTCTCTTACAACATTCGAAATCTGAGAGTTCGCAAAGCGACAACACTCATGACCGCGGCCGGAATCGCAATGACTGTCGCCGTCCTGCTTGCCGTGCTTGGCCTCGTATCGGGACTGCAGGGCGCGTTCGCTTCCAGCGGTGATCCGAACCATGTTCTGGTCCTGCGCAAGGGCGGAAACGCAGAACTCACGAGTCTCCTTACACAGCAGCAGTTCCAGACCGTGAAAGCGTTTCCGGGCATCATGCAGGCGAGTGACGGCCAGCCGCTTGCATCGCTCGAGGTGGTATCGATCATCAGCATGCCGTCGCCGGGAAATCCCGATGGGATCAACGTTACGCTCCGAGGGTTACCCATGCGCGGCGTGGAGATGAGGCATTTGAAGCTGCGCCAGGGACGCTGGTTTCAACCCGGACATCGCGAGATCGTCGTTGGCAAGGGCTTGGCCAAACGTTATCCGGCGGCGCAGGTCGGCAATCTGCTTCATTTCGGGAAAGGCTCCTGGACGATTGTCGGCGTGATGGATGGTCAAGGAAGCGCCGTGGATAGCGAAGTGTTTGGCGACGCTCCACAAGTGGCTTCGGATTTCAATCGGCCCGACACGTATAGTTCGGCCTTACTCCAAGCGAACGACGAAGTGGCCGCAGGAGCGTTGAAGAACTCACTCGAGAGCGATCGACGGTTAAACGTGACGGTACTCGGCGAGAAGGACTACTATGCTGCCCAGATGGTGTCCGCGGCTCCTATTCGATTCCTGGGCCTTTTTATCTGCGTCATCATGGCCGTTGGCAGTTCGTTCGCGGCCATGAACACAATGTATGCGGCCGTGGCGCGCCGCGCAAAAGAGATCG
>JAFAUR010001102.1 GCA_019243205.1 Acidobacteriaceae bacterium
CCGGTCGAGTTCATCGAGTACGAGATTGCTGAGCAGTGGCGAAAGTGGACCTCCTTGCGGAGTCCCCTCCACGCTCGGACTAACCAGCCCGTTCTCCATCACTCCCGCGTTCAAGAACGCGCGAATGAGCTTCAGCAGCCGCTTGTCACCAACACGTTTGACGATCTGGCCCATCAGTTTGTCGTGATTGACTCGGTCGAAAAACTTTTCCAAATCAAGATCGACGCACCAGCCGTAGCCTTCGGCGATATACTTCTGCGCCTGTGCCACCGCTTGATGGGCGGACCGCCCCGGTCGAAAACCGTAGCTGCTTTCAGCGAACGTCCGATCCCAGTTTCGTTGCAGAACCTGCATTACCGCTTGCTGAATCAATCGATCCAGCACCGTCGGGATGCCAAGCTTTCGCACCCCACCGTCCGGCTTGGGGATTTCCACCCGCCTCACCGGCTTCGGCTCGTAGGTTCCGTTCAGCAACTGTTCTCGGATGACTGGCCAGTACTGTTTCAAGTAGTCGTCCAGTTGACCGACAGTCATCCTGTCGATTCCAGCGCTACCTTTCTTAGCCTTCACCTGCTGCAATGCTGCTTTCAGATTTTCTCGCTCACATACTTCCTCCATCCATCGATCTGTAATAGCTGGGCTTTCGGTGTCATGTATCGCCAAAGACGATTCGGTCTCTTCCCTCCCCGTTCCACAGGCTTCACCCGATCGCGGAATAGAGAAGTCCAGCTCGAGCTGGATATGCTGCCGCTTGTCGCTTTTGAGATCCATGTCGTACTCGCCACTCTTCTCGTTCGGGCCTTCAATCACCGTTCCCGGCTTGGCCTATCTGTTGTCTCCGCCTTTCGACGTTGAGTGCCTCACTAGCCTTGCCGACTGCGTGACCTACTATGCCCTCTGCTGACTTCTGCTCTGCGGTCAGGTCGCCTTTCGGCCATCTCAGTCGCTGTAGCGACACAGAGCAGATCTCCTGAGGTAAGTTCAGCTGCCTTCTGTGCACAGTCGCCGAATCTACGTTTCGCATCCTTGATGGATATGGACTTCGCGATAAGTTGCCCGCTCGTCCGACGCTAACGCCTTGTATCCGGTTCTTGTCCATCGACTCACACATTTGATCCATGCTTCTTTCAGACCCCGCCTCGCGGCGGTAGCCCTTGCATCATCTCTAGTCCTTCACCTCCATCAGGTTGGACAGGGACTTTCACGCTTAAGCTGCTGAACATGCTCAGCACACAACCAAGCCGCTGGCGCGGCGGACGCGGGTGCGTGGTGGTTTGAAGCAGGTGTAGTGGGGCTGTCGTACTGTCGGTGATCACAGAAAGGAGTTCTGTGACGCCACTACGTCGACGGATGCTGGACGAGCTTCAGCGCCGTAATTACACTACCGATACGATCCGCGGCTACATTCACGCGGTGAAAGAGTTCGCCGAATACTTCGGCAAGTCGCCCGAGGCGCTGGGTGCCGAGGAGGTGCGCGAGTTTCAGCTCTATATGATTCGCGACAAGAAGTTGGCGCTCGGCACAGTCGCACTTCGGATGGGCGCACTTCGCTTCCTGTACAAGAAGCGCGAGATCGCGAACTGCCGCTCACGCCGAAACTGCTTGAAGCGTTGCGCGAGTATTGGCAATCCTGCAAGCGTAAGCCGCGTATTTACCTGTTCCCGAGCCGTTTCCCGCCGATTGAGCCCGAGCGTCCCATCTCGGACAAGGTGGTCTGGTATGCCTGCCACGAAGCGGCGCTTCGCGCCGGGCTTACCAAGAGGATTGGACCGCACACCCTGCGCCATAGTTTCGCGACGCACATGCTGGAGGCCGGAACCGATCTGCGCACGATTCAGCTATTGCTCGGGCATCAGCGACTGAAGGATACCGCCGTCTATCTGCATGTCTCCCGTCGGCATCTGCAAGCCGCGATCAACCCGCTGGATCAGATCACAATCCGCGACTTTCCCAAAGCGAACGAGCCCACTGACGACCACGAGTGATGACGCGCCCACCCTGGGAGGTGGCCGATGTCATTCAGCGCGGCGGCAGCCGATTTTTGGATCGTTTTCGAGAGTCCTTGACCTGGCCACAGGTCAAAGTGTTGAACGCCATCACGCGTTGCCGTACGGCAGCGCTCGGCGGCCATCGCGATCAATGCGACCGCTGCGGACATCAGACCATCTCGTACAACTCGTGCCGCAACCGCCATTGCCCGAAGTGTCAGACCAACGCACGTAATAAATGGCTTCGCTCCCGGCAACAGGAGCTCTTGCCGGTCACTTACTATCACGTCGTGTTCAGCGTCCCGCACCGAGTCGTCCCGCTGATGTGGCAGAACAAGCGAGCGTTGTTCGCTCTCTTATTCGAAGCCAGCGCGGCTACTCTACTTGAAGTCGCAGCCGATCCAAAGCGTCTCGGTGCGCACATCGGGTTCTTGAGTGTGCTGCACACCTGGGGTCAGACCTTGCAACCTCATCCGCATGTTCACTGTGTGGTGCCGGGCGGCGGATTATCGCCAGACCGCGAACGCTGGATCCACTCCCAGCAGCATTTCTTTTTGCCGGCGCGAGTCCTCAGCCGTGTGTTCCGGGGCAAGTTCGTTGCCGGACTCAAGCAACTCTTTCACAAGCACCGGCTTCAGTTCTTCGGCGCTTGCCGACATTTAGCTGATGCAAAGGCATTCCACGCTTTCCTGCGCACGCTGTTTCGCGAAGACTGGGTCGTCTATGCCAAGCCGCCGTTTGGCGGGCCGGAGCACGTCTTGCATTACCTGGCTCGCTACACACACCGTATCGCCATTTCGAACCACCGCCTGCTGAACGTCACCGAGCGTGAGGTGACCTTCCGATGGAAGGATTACGCACATCACAGCAAGTCACGCGCGATGACACTCACTCACGAAGAGTTCTTGCGGCGCTTCTTCCAGCATGTACTTCCGACGGGTTTCCCGCGCATCCGCTACTTCGGCTTCCTGGCCAACCGTAGCCGCAGAGAGCTGCTATCGTTATGCCGGAACCTACTTGCCATATCTGCTCCGGTGGCCGGCACGACGGCTGCAGCCACATCGGGTCATGCGTGTCCGCGCTGCCAACACATCATGCGCGTGATCGAATGCTTTACCGCCGCCGATCTCCTGGCGCAGCAACACAGGTTCACCCTTGCTCTTGATAGTTCATAACTGCGCTCCGGTCTCGGGCCTTGGACGTGCTTCATGGTACGGCGCGCTAAACGTGTGCGCACGCGCCTGTTTGGTAACCGTACGGCAAGGGCCGTCTTGACTTGATTAAGCGACGCGAAGCTTGGCCATGCGCTCGTAGGGGAAGCAGTTCCGAGTATCGCTGAGGAAGTGCCGGCCTTTGGATTCGGCACGTAGAAATTGCTGGTACTCGTCTTGGGAAAACTGGAAATATCGGTAGACATCGCCGCTGCGGAATCGCAGGTACAGAGTGCGCTTGTCGGCGTCGTATGCGACCGAGGGAAACATCTTCGATTCGAGCGGTAACCAAGTCATTGGATATTCACGCAGCCTCAACAGCGACCGGACCTGTGGG
>JAFAUR010000972.1 GCA_019243205.1 Acidobacteriaceae bacterium
TCGGCTCCATCGCCTTTGCGCCAACCGAGCTTAACGATGCGGGTGTAACCGCCTTCGCGCTGGTTGAAGCGGGGACCGATCTTGTCGAACAGTTTCTCCACCGCACCCTTCGTCATCAGGAAGGCTGCAGCCTGGCTGCGCGTATGCGGCGTATCTTCCTTGGCGAGGGTGATCATGCGCTCGACCAAGGGGCGGGCCGCTTTCGCCTTCGGGACAGTCGTCGTGATACGCTCTTCCTCGATCACGTTCGTCACAAGACCGCGGAGCAGAGCACGGCGCGCACTGATATCGCGCTTGAGTTTGACACCTGCTTTGCGATGCCGCATGCTATTCTTCCATTCCCGCGAAGTCTTCGTTACCGAACTCGCTACTCGGAGGCGGCGGCGCTCCGCCGATGAGGCGTCCCTGCGAATCGAACTTCATGCCGAACGACAAGCCGAGACCGGAGAGGATTTCCTTGATTTCGTTCAGCGACTTGCGTCCGAAGTTCTTAGTACGAAGCATTTCGGATTCGCTCTTCTGAACAAGATCGCCGATGGTCTGAATGTTGGCGTTCTTGAGGCAGTTGTAGGAACGAACGCTGAGCTCGAGCTCTTCGACCGAGCGGTTCAGCACTTCGTTCATCTGGTTGATGGCGCGCTCTGCCGGCTCTTCGGTGACCTCAGGCGTTTCTTCGAAGTTGATGAAGATCGTCATGTGGTCTTTGAGGAGCTTGGCGGCCTGGCCGATGGCGTCCTGCGGCGAGATGGCGCCGTTCGTCCAGACTTCGATCGCGAGCTTGTCGAAATCGGTGTTCTGGCCGAGACGGGCGGCTTCTACCGTGTAGTTGACCTTGCGGACGGGAGAGTGCACGGAGTCGATCGGGATGTAGCCGATAGGCAGATCTTCGTCGTAGTTGCGATCGGCCGAGACGTAGCCGCGGCCGCTCTTGATACGCATTTCGATGTTGAGCTTGCCGCCTTCGCCGACAGTCGCGATGGGCAGGTTGCGATCGAGCACTTCAACATCGTTGTCGGTTTCGATCTGGCTGCTCATCACCTGGCCGGGAGTTTCCACCCGCAGCCGGGCAATGCGCATACCTTCCCCGATCATCTTGAAGGGCACCTGTTTGAGGTTCAAGATGATATCCGTTGCGTCTTCGACAACGCCGGGGATGGGGCTGAATTCGTGGGAGACACCGTCGATGCGGACGCCGGTGATGGCGGCACCTTCGATGGAGCTCAGCAGGACGCGACGCAGACCGTTACCGATGGTAGATCCGAATCCGCGCTCGAACGGCTGAGCGGTGAACTGGCCGTAACGCTCCGTGAGCGATTCGGTATTCGCTACCAGGCGCTTGGGTTTCTGAAATCCTTTAAACATAGTGTTTCTTTTCGTCCTCTGCGTCGATTGTCGAAGCGGTTACTTCGAGTAGAGCTCGACGATGAGCTGCTCATTCAACTGAATTTGTACTAACTCTTCACGCTTGGGCTGCTGGAGAACGCGGGCCCGGAGCGCATCACGATCGACTTCGAGCCACGCGGGGCTCGGGGCATGAGCGGTAGCGTCGCGCGCGCCAAGAATCGTAGGATTATTGCGGCTGTTTTCGCGAGCTTCGACGGTATCGCCCGGTTTCACAGTGTAGGAAGGAATATTGACTTTGCGGCCATTCACGTTGAAGTGACCGTGACGGACTAACTGGCGTGATTGTGCCCGGCTGGTTCCGAGTCCCATGCGATAGACTACGTTGTCGAGACGCCGCTCGAGCATGGCGAGCATCGTTTCGCCGGTGATGCCTTTTTGATTCACGGCCTTCTCGAAAAGATTCCGGAATTGGCCTTCGAGAACCCGGTAGTAGCGGCGGGCTTTCTGCTTTTCCCGGAGCTGCAGACCGTAGCCAACTATCTTTGTTTTCTTATCTTTTCCATGCTGCCCTGGGGCGAAGTTGCGCTTTTCAATGGCGCACTTCTCGGAGTGACAACGCTCACCCTTCAGGAACAGCTTCATGCCCTCGCGCCGGCAGAGCCGACACACCGGGCCACTATAACGTGCCAATTTTGTGTGACCTCTTTCGATATAAGGTGCGGTTTACGGTCTGGGTGACCTTCGTCCCGCTTAAATTACTAAACGAGGAACGGCTGAAAGAATCCGCCCCAAAACAAGAAGTCAGACGCGGCGCTTTTTCGGCGGACGGCAGCCGTTGTGCGGAATCGGCGTGACGTCCTTGATGGTGCGGACTTCAATACCCGCGGTAGCGAGTGCACGGACGGCGGATTCCCGGCCCGAACCGGGACCGGCGACGCGCACTTCTACGGCTCGCAGACCGGATTCCTTAGCTTTGTTGGCGGCGGTCAGCGAAGCCTGCTGGGCAGCGAAGGGCGTACCTTTCCGCGATCCGCGGAAACCGAGCGAACCGGAACTGGACCAGGCGAGAACGTTGCCGAGCGGATCCGTAAACGTCACGATGGTGTTGTTGAACGAAGCCTGGATGTGCACCGTCCCGTACGGAACGTTCTTCTTTTCCTTCTTCTTGAAGGATTTTTTCTTTGTTGTTTTAGCGGGTGCCTTTGCCATCTATCAGATCCTCTTAGGTCTTGGTCGCCTTCTTCTTACCGGCGATGGTCCCGCGACGCGGACCCTTACGGGTGCGAGCGTTGGTGTGCGTACGCTGGCCGCGAACAGGCAATCCGCGACGGTGACGAAGACCGCGGTACGAGCCCATTTCCATCAGGCGCTTGATGTTCATGGAAACTTCCTTGCGGAGGTCTCCTTCGATGGCGCCTTCACCCTCGATCAGGTTGCGAAGATGATTCACTTCTTCTTCGGACAGATCGGAAACCTTCTTGTCGGGATCGACCTGCGCCCGGTGAAGAAGCGAAAGGGCGCGAGTTCGCCCAATGCCAAAGATATAGGTCAGCCCTACGGCTGCCCGTTTACGACTCGGTAGATCAACACCTGCAATACGCGCCATTATTTAACCTGCTACTAACCCTGCCGCTGCTTATGCTTTGGATTGGTGCAGATGACGCGCACCACGCCGTGGCGATGGATCACCTTGCACTTGTCACACAATTTCTTAACGGATGCCCGCACTTTCATAGCTACTCCAACCGTATCCAGCGGCGCTTGCCGCTCCGGAATCTCAGCCTTTCGTCAATAACTCAACCACTCGTCCACGCGTCCGGTCCTGGGAGGAGAGCACTACACGCACTCTGTCGCCCACCCGCAAACGCATAAAATTCGCCCGCTGCGAACTCGGGAAATGAGCAATCAACTGATGCTCGCCTTCCATTC
>JAFAUR010001030.1 GCA_019243205.1 Acidobacteriaceae bacterium
CGCAATGTTTGATTACGCTATCGTCGGCGCAGGTTTCGCCGGAGCAGTAGTTGCTGAACGGATGGCACGCTGCTTCAACAAGAAAGTTCTCGTAGTTGATCGGCGGAATCACATCGGAGGCAACGCGTATGATCACTACGATTCGAGCGGACTTCTCGTTCATCGATACGGACCTCATATTTTCCACACGAATTCGGAGCAGGTCTTCCAATACCTCTCTCAATTCACGCAGTGGAGGCCCTACGAACATCGAGTGTTGGCATCGGTCGATGGTAAGCTCGTGCCCGTTCCCATCAACCTCGATACCATCAACACTCTGTTCGGGCTGAAGCTGCAGTCCGAAGCGGAAGCGGAGGCCTTCCTGGCGAGTAAAGCGGAAACACGGACTCACATTCGCACGTCGGAAGATGTCGTCGTGAGTCGCGTCGGCCGCGAGCTGTACGAAAAACTCTTTCGCAACTACACGCGTAAGCAATGGGGAAGAGATCCTTCCGAACTGGACGCTCTAGTCACGGCACGCATTCCGGTGCGCACCAACCGCGACGATCGTTATTTCACGGATCGTTTTCAGGCCATGCCGCGGCATGGATATACACGCCTTTTTGAGAACATGCTCGATCACAAGAACATCACGCTCTCGCTAGGGTGCGATTTCAGAGATCTGAAGAGAAGTGTGAAATACGGCGAACTCATTTACTCCGGGCCGGTCGACGAGTACTTCGACTACCGCTTCGGCGCGCTTCCATACCGCTCTTTGCAGTTCGAACATCGTACCTTCGAAAAACAATTTCTGCAACCGGTCGCCGTTCTTAATTACCCGAACGACCACGCGTATACGCGAGTTACTGAATTCAAGCACTTGACCGGCCAATCCCACCGGCAGACGAGCGTAGTGTACGAATACCCGTCGAGCAAGGGAGATCCGTATTATCCCGTTCCGACACCGGAAAACGGAGTCCTCTATAAACGCTATGCGGAATTAGCTTCGGCTACGCGCGGCGTTCACTTCGTAGGTCGCCTTGCAACGTATCGCTACTACAACATGGACCAGGTAGTCGCACAGGCGCTGACGCTCTGCAAGCAACTCTCGGCGGCCCCCAATTTTGTTGTGCGCCCGCTTGCGGCCGCCGCCAGCGTCGGCGTGCCAATACCTGCGCTTCCGGCCGTTGGTATCTGAGTCTGCCCTAATTGAATGCTTAGGTTGACGGTGCTGTCTCCGCATCGAGACGACGCCGTCTTCTCTCTGTTTTTTGCATTGTCACGGTGGGTGAACCTCGGTGTTCGTGTCCGTATCCTGAATTTCTTCACCCGTAGTGCCTATGCACCATACACCCGCGCTGATGACGTAGCTCACATCTCGGATATCCGGGCAAGAGAAGACAGACGGGCTCTCCGAAAGATTTCGCCTCGGGCTCGAGAGTTCTCTCTCCATTTGCTCGATGCCCCACTTCGTCTCGGAATCCAGTTCGACGAGGTGTTTCGGACGCAGACGGCGCGACTGCTCACACCGGACTGGCTTCAAACACTCGCAACGGAAATTGCCGCTTGCGCAGGCAGTGGCTTGCTTCTCGCGCCACTGACTCTCGGCAACCACGTCGACCACGTAGCCGTGAACCGTGCCGCGCTCCACGCCTGCGGACCAAAAAGGCTTGGGTTTTACGAAGATCTCCCTTACGCGATCTGGACGGATGGCTCGACCGTAAGGAAGAAAGTGCGCGAGATGGAGGCTGCTCTCAAACTATCGCTGTATTCCGCCACCATTGCGCCTGACCGCACCTCGATGAGCAAACAATTTGCCGCGGGAACCTATTCTTCCCAGATCACACGCGAAGAGGCCGTTGCAATCGCAAGGAGAGCCGAAAGAATCTGGATTCCTAAATCCCGGTTTTGGACCGAGCTACACAGCATCTGATTTAGCCGGCTTCCCAAAGCACCTCTGCGAACGGCCACGCGTCGTCCACCCAATTCGCGAGCTGTGTAAAACCGCTCGCATGAGCAAAGTCTTCAAATTCTTCAATGGTGAATTTGTGGGACGATTCGGTCCAGATCGTTTCACCCGCCTGGAATTCGAACGACGCATCGAGCGCGCCCACCGGCACTGTCTGCTGGCGGCATGAAAGCAGGTGCATCTCGATTCGCCGCGCATCCTGATTCCAGCGCACTTCATGAGCGAATGAGCGCAGATCGAACTGCGCGTCTAATTCCCTGTTCATCCGTCCGAGTAGATTGAGATTGAAGGCGGCTGTCACTCCGGTTGGATCGTCATATGCGGCTAGCATCAGTTCGCGATCCTTCACCAGATCAGCGCCGATCAACATCAGATCGCCGCTTCGCAAACTTGATCGCAAGCCGGTCAGGAATTCATCTATTTCCTCCCGGTCAATGTTGCCGATCGAGCTACCCAGAAACAGTAGGAGGAGCGGAGAATTGACCTCGCGACGCTGTGAGACATACTTCAATCCGTCAGACCAGTCCGCACATACCGGTTCGATCCGACAGATTCCACTTAGCTCCGATTGACAGATATTGAGCGCCGCTTGGGATACGTCGATGGGTCTGTATGTAAGTTGCGGATTCATGTCAGCGAGCGCGCGCAAGATCATTTCCGTTTTTCTACCGCTACCGCTGCCGAGCTCCGCAACCGATGATACATGCGTTCCGAGCGCTGGCAGTTCAGCTGCGAAGCGCCTCAGTACTCGCTCATCCGCGCGTGTCAGTCCGTATTCCGCAAGAAGCGTAATCGCCTCGAAGAGCGCACTGCCCAGGTCGTCATAGAAGTAACGGGGCGGAATTTTTTTCTGCGTCGGATCGCCGAGGCCTTTCGCGACCGCTAAGGCAAATTCCGAAAGATGGATCGTTGTGGAAACCGACATGGCCCTAGTTCTCGACGCATCGGAACTTGGCGTACATGTACGGGTAATCTCGTCGAAACCAATTACGGAAGGAACGCCGTAGAAGCCCGGCGGCCGTGCGCGAAGACCCGCCCTTCAGGACAAAGTGGTCACCGTCGAAAAAATTCGCTGAATACCCGGGGTATGAATCTCGAGCCATGAATCCCGGGAAGGGGGCGAACTGAGATCGCGTCCATTCCCAACCGTTACCAACCAACTGGCGAATACCCCAATCGCTCGCCCCCTCCGGACACGCATAAACCGGTTCCGGATCCCATCTATGGAAGTCGAAATTGCCGCGATTCCGAGTAGGCGGGGCGTCGCCCCACGGGAAAGAGAGTTGCCGTCCATCGCGAGTTCCGTATGCGGCCCGGTGGAATTGTTCCTCAGACGGCAGGGCCATGCCCTTCCATTTTGCGTATGCTTCAGCTTCCAATTGCGTCACGTAGACCGGCCAATTCGGCGGCAAGGGATGTTCGCGAAACATTCCGCGAAGATGATACCGGTCACCATGCTGAACCCAAAAGTGAGGCTTGGGTGCGCCTTCTCGGACAAACTCTAAGTAGTCGCTGTTGGTGACAGGAAAGCGCTGCATACGAAACGCGGGCACCGAAACAATCATCTCCCCGTATTCGTTGTCCCAGCCGAAGCTGCCATCCTCTTTCTTCCCTAGAACTGCATCGCCGCTTGCCACTTCGACGAACTCGTTATCAAAGCGCGCGGGCTCCGTTACACCTTGGCTGTCTGCATCAGCCTGCTTCCACTCGTAGGGAAAGTTCTGAAACATATAGGCCAGAGTCTCGAGATGCATCTGTCGATGTTCCAACGCCATCGCAACGATATCTTCGGGGGCGCGTTCCTGATTCTCATCCACTGCGCGACGACAGTCCCGAATGTAGTTCTGCACCTCTTGGAGAGAAGGCCAATCGGCTGGAGTATCGGTCGGCAGATTTGAAGAATCGGGATCAATGCCAGCCTGGAAAAGGCTATCGAACTCCGGATGAGCTGATGGAATCGACAGCCCCTCGCGGCAGATTTGAATGACATCAAACCCATCGAGATGACCGAGATAAAAGATGACTCGGTGACGCTGCGCGATCGGACGTTCATATATCGCCGCCGGCGTGAGAATTGAAAACAGACGATCGCTTTCGGCTCGTGCTCTTCTGATTTCTTCGCCCAACTTATTGGGTGTTAGTACCGGCATGCTCATGCACCTTCCTTTCGCAGCTTATTCGACGCACTAGCCTCGATCAACGTAGCAAATTTTTGGTTCAGGCTGCTGAACGTAGCACGCTGTCGGCCAATGCAAGCGCTTCTTCACGAGTACTGATCTCGCCTTCCAGTTGTGCCGTTTCAACCGCCTCGAGCGCCCGTCCGAATGAGGGACCAGGCGAATACCCGGCATCAATCAGGTCGCGTCCGGTTAGTAACCGAGGCGGCTTCAGTTCCTCCTTTCCGAGTTCATTCAATTTCCTTTTGGCGAAGTCGTACGCGTCAGTACGGCCGTTACTTGCGCGGCAGTCCAAACGATGCAGCTCGAGATGTTCTTCGAAACGCGGCAAGCAAAGAAAGCGCTTGAGGGTACTCAACCGCATATTCATCACATCTTTGAACTTCATGTGGTTTGCGATCAGCGACGTGACATGCTCAACCTCGTCGTTCGGCAACTTCAGCTGCCGTAACCGCTTGTATGCCATTTCAGCGCCCACCTCCGCATGCCCGTCAAACCGGATGCGTTCGGCGACCCGAAATGTAGGCGGCTTGCCCACGTCGTGCAACAGAACGCCCCAAGCCAGCGTGTTGCTCGGATGCGACAACTCGTCCAGCATCATCATGACGTGTTGCCAGACATCGCCTTCCGGGTGATACTCAGGCGGTTGCTCCACGCCCTGAAATGCCTTCACCTCCGGGAGCAAGTAATCGAGTAGCCCCGAGTTGTCAAGTAGCTCGAAACCGCGGCGTGCGCCGCCTTCCGTCAGAATTCGAACTAATTCATCGCGCACACGTTCCGCAGAGATGCGGCAAATTAAGCCTGCGTTGCGCCGGATCGCTCGAAACGTTTCCGCTTCGATGTCGAATTTCAGTCGGGCTGCAAACCGCACCGCCCTCAGCATTCGCAAATGGTCTTCCGTGAAACGGAGTTCGGGATCACCGATCGCCCGGATCAGCTTCGCCGAAAGATCCTGTTGTCCCCCGACGAAGTCCAGAACCGCCCCGGTTTCCGGATCCTGCATTAAGCCGTTAATCGTGAAATCTCTGCGTTGTGCATCCCGTGCAGGGTCTGTTTCGAATTGGACGTGATCCGGACGGCGCCCGTCGTGGTACGCCCCCTCACTCCGGAACGTCGCCACTTCGACGGCGATCTCTTTGCGCGGCGCTACTAAAATGACGCCGAAGTGTGCGCCAACGAGTTGAGCGTTGGGGAAAGCGGAGAGAATTTGCTCAGGGCGCGCATCCGTGCTGACGTCATAATCTTTCGGGACTATCCCAAGCAGCCTGTCTCTGACGCAGCCGCCGACCAGGTACGCTTTGTGGCCGCGAGCTCGAAGCTTGCGAATGATATCGGTGGCTAGCTGTTCGCGGTCACCTTCGAACACGGACCGTCAGGCGTGTCCGCCACGGGTCTTCGCTTTGGAGCCCGTTTGCGCGAGTTCGTCGGAAGCGCCCTGTTCTGCGGCCGCCATCGCAGCCTGCGCCTCCATTTCAGCTTTCTTCAACTCCTTCTTAGAAGGAGGAGCCTGTTCATGCCGGTAGTCATGGTCGTGGTAACACGTCCGGCACCGAACCTTCGCAGCTTGTCCGTCCACCAACGACACGATCGAGTGGTTGGTGATACGGCGGCACTTGATGCAGTGGTCGTCAATGACGTCGCCTAATCGTTGTTCACTCATGACATGGCCGACACCCGGAGTATATCAAGGAAATCACCTCGGGCGCACGTGTGAGCTATCTTGCGCCCATAACGACCTTTACCATCTCCGCTTCTGATTTAGAGCGCTTTCGAAGCTGGTCATATATGGAATGGGCTAAGTAGAATGAACAGCCGATTACGACCGCTAAAACTGCATTGACAACTAACACTGATATGGCTGTGAAGAGAAATGCCACCGCATCTGTCCTTCGCATCCGGTGCAGCCGGCCCCAGGTGCTCCACTCAAGAAGGCAAATTCCATGTATGCAGTCACGCCGGCAAGCGCAGGTATGGGGATGTGCGAGATGTAACCGGCGCCCAATCCGAGAAAAGCAAGAATGAACCCTGCATGAAAGACTTCGACATCCTGGTGGATCCTCCACATCGCACGCTCGCCAGGCTTCTGGCGGGAATGCCTACGCTCATCGGCGCTGCGAAGACTCCCGCGACCATGTTGGCGACGCCGTATGCCCCGAGTTCCGCGTCGGCATCCCCTCGCTTCAGGTGCTTGTGCCGCCCCCGGAAGTGCTCGACAACGCGTGAAGTGATCAGGATGTTGACAGAAGCTACAAAAGCCAGCCCGAAAGCGGCTGGCGTGACATTCAGAACATCGGCACGCGCCCACGAAAATCCAGCCAGTTTAGGGATTTCCAGAGGTAGTCGCCCTACTTCTTTCTGATGCAGACCGAACGTCGCCGCAACCCCAATGGCGGTTAGTACGCCGATGAGCGGAGCCGGCGCTCGCGGGAGGTATCGGGTGCAAAGCAGTGCGGCAACAATCACGGAAAAACTGATAATAAACGCACTCGGCTGCATGAAAACCGAAGCCGCCATACAGACCTTGGCTGCGCCCGCAATGCCTTGAGACCGAACCGGCTGGGCGATAAAAGGAACCGTAGCGCTGGCCGTGCCTCCGATCAGTAACGGGTTTCGACCGAGTAGGGCCGTGATCGGGGCGGTGGTAACCGAGGTGACCAGTCCGAGAACGGGCGGCAGGCCCATGAGGCTTGCCATCGCGAGCCCGGAAGGCAAAGCAATCAGTGCCGCGACCGCACCGCCCGATAAGTCCCCGGCGAGAGTCGTCCAGTCGTAGCGTATTCGTGCAAGAATCAACGCCTTGACCTCAGACGTTATACGCTTTTACGAACGCTTGTTTGAACTTCGCCATCTCCACCTTACTTCCCACTGAAACGCGCACCCAGGTGGGCCAGACCGGCCACGCACGACCAATATAGACCTTTTCGGCCGCCATGTCGGTATAGAACCCGCCTCCGTTTCGCTTCACGTTCATCATGAGCAATTACTCTCGGAAGCGAGTCAGGAAACTGAACGTGTCCTCGCGAATATCGCCCATGTTCTCCTTCTCTGGGAGACCAGGTTCTTGACCTTGAGACTGACCCTGGCGCCTACCATCCCGGTCATCTGTATCGCTCCCGCTCTATACGGCCGGATCTTCTCCACAATGTCAGGATCCGCGATTGCGGCTCCGGCCCGCAGCCCCGCCCTTCCATACAGCTTTGAAAACGTGCGCAGGATGATCACGCCTTTTCCTTTGGCGACGAGGTCCGCGCAGCGAACGGCCTCTTGGAGGTGTGGATGTACACCTCGTCGAGCATCGCCACAGCGCCTTGAGGTTTATTGGCCACGAGTCAGTCAATATCCGCACGGCTAATCACTGTTCCTGTTGAATTGTTCGGATTGCAAATGTAATAGAGACTCCATTCGGGGCCGCAGCCAAAGTGGCTTTGACGTCGAGTAGCATCTTGCCTTCGCCAAACGGCAGGTAATAAGAAATGGTGTTTGTCCAATGCAGAGGAGTATCCGCTGCTGCCAGACTGTATTCCGCGGGAAGATTACATGCATCCTGAGGATACGCTGAACTTCCGCTGAAGAAGTTAGCCGATGCAAACTCGTTGTCCATGTTCTTCTTCGACCAGGTGAACGAAACAGAAATGTAAGTCCAAGCTCGGACTTTCTGCGGTGATCGAATAAGTGGCCGCGTGAGGGAACTGAACACATACTCCCGGCCGCATTCGGGATGGTTGCTCTGCTTACATTGGCGGCCTGATCGGTGAGCGTGACCTTTACATCCGGGTACGCTCGCGTGGGAACTACGTTTGCTTCGGCAGGGAGAGCGTGTAGACGGGAAGAAACCTGAAAGACCTTACGGTCCGAGAGGTCGGACGCTCAGAGGCTGATCTGCTTTTCAGAAAGCTTATCGCGGTCAAATGCGATTACAAGTGAGGATCTTACTCGCGCAAAGATGAGCGGGTCGCCTGCCTAGGGTTTTGCGGCGGTGGCTTCAGCTCTGTGAAAAGACTCCAGTGCACGAAGCGAAAAATCGAAGTTTCGCTCAGTAAGTTCCGTCGAGGAGAGTGCCTGTTTCGTGATTCCGGCTCGAGTGTGAGTAGATGATTTGGCGAGTATGTGATACAACTCATGCGCCATGACGCGCGCCAGAGCTATGCCGTATTCCGCCTGGTGCTGGGCAGCGTTCGCCCTCCCGGAGGCTCGCTGCACCGAGGTTCGCACACGATCGCAGTTGACATCGGCAAACGGCAGAACGTTCCCGTCGACTGAGTAGGTCATCGCAAGAGGTCCTCGTTCACCGGACAACGCGGCTACAGACAGCGATTCCATGGAGCAGCGTCCCTTCATCTTCACAAGCACTACGTCCTTGAACTCGGCATGTTCCGCAAACGAATTCTTGACTTGAATGTCTACCTGAATATCAGCCCGCGAGAGTAACCGGTGCAACTCCGCAGTGAGAGCCGGAAGCGCGCTACTGGAACCAGGTTGTTCAAAATCCAGCAAAACCGTGACGGGAGCGGAGGCTGCAAAGGCGGTTGTCCCCACAAACAGCGTCAGAATTAAACGAATCCCGCCGCGCAGACAGCGACTCAACATGGAGTTCCTCGATCCGTAGATGAAGGCGCTGGCCGCAGTATAACGCTTTTCTGTCTGCTAGACTAAAAATTCATCCGAAGCGGCCAGGTAGCTCAGTTGGTAGAGCGCAGCCCTGAAAAGGCTGGCGTCGGCGGTTCGATTCCGTCCCTGGCCACCATGTTTTCAACAGCTTTTCAAGCTCCCCTTCGGCATTTTCATTCCAATTCATCCCCAAACTATGGCGCGCGACGATTCGCCTCGTCTTGAATGCTGGAGTGGTGCGAAGTGGCTGCCGTCTCGAGCGCCCGCGCGGCGAGTGTTAAACGCCTCTTTGCGGGAGGAGGTTCGCTACATCGCGGCGAGCATCAGAACGGCCACAATTTGCAGTGGCTTCGTCTCGGGCCAGTAGACAATCAGATACGAGTAGACGGAAAAGAAACGCACGTTGCGGCAGAAGTGAGGTCTTGCCGTAGGTGGCCGCCGCCTGGAAACTCCGCCAGATATGCAAACTTACTGCGGATGACGGATTCCACACGTCAGCGGTTTCTTCGCTGCTTTCCTTCTTCAGGTAACGCCAAATACCAACGAGGTCGCGGGCGGCTTGGGGCGCTAGGGTAGAGCGCCGCTTCATTCCGGCTGGGCTTTCAAGCGCTGCAGGTAGGCGTCCAGCTCATCCTCGGGGATGCCCTCGCCTCGCTCCAGCTCCGCAATGCCGGTGCGGATTTTGGCGTCAATCGCCTGCCGGTTGGCTATCAGCCATCCATCCTGCTCGTGCAGCACGTCCACGGCGCGGTCAATCACGTCATCGGGGCTGGCATATGCGCCGGAGCGCGGCGCCTCTGCAATGCGGGATTCCTGTTCGGGTTTCAGATGAATGGTCATGACGCTCTTAACCGTAAGGATTGCGTGGCTGGGTGTCAATCGCCATCGCCCCGCCCTGCCGCTCAACAGCCCTGGCCTTAGGCGGTAAATCCCGGCGACCGCAAGTCCTCGATGCGCTGAGGACGCCAAGCGTGTCAGCATGCACTTCAGCAAGGCATTTCTTCGCTGCCTTCTTCTTGGCAGTATCGAGTTACCCACCCCCGCCTCGCCAGCGCTAACGAGTTCGCGGTCGGCAGGCGAGGATAACTCGGCGTACTTATTTACATGTAAGAAGAGGGAATTTACTAACCTATTGAGAAAGCGTAATCGCGAGTTCGCCTTTTGCGAACTGTACTCCCGATTTTACGGTCAAAACTCCACGTTTATGGTTACAAAAGTCGGAGTTTTGGTTCATATTCGCGGAACTCTATTCCAGATTCCATTGCCAGAATAAATCCGGCTGGATGTCCATGCGGTAATGCCGGCGCATGTGCCTAGCATCGTCGATGCGGTAAAGAACAATGGTACAGCGATACGCGATTACGTCCATGTCTCAGATGTCGCTTCGGCGCACGTCGTTGCACTTCGTTATCTCAGCGAAGAAGGAGAAACTGTGCGCTTGAATCTGGGTACGGGAAAGGGTACTTCTGTCCGGCAGGTTATTAGAGTAGAAGAGGTATCTAACCGGTCGATCCGCATCAAAGACGCCGCGCGGCGGTCCGGAGATCCTGGAGTGCTTGTTGCATGTTCCGATCGTGCAAAATCGATCCTTGGTTGGAACCCGAAATTTTCAGACATTCGAAGCATCATTTCGACAGCATGGGACTGGACGCTTTCTCAGTCAACAGAGTCCTCCCTAGCCCCCGAAGCTGGCCGCCGTGCTTGAAAGCCGTGTCAGTCACGTGCTAGATATTCAGTCGGATTCTCCGAACCGGGGGTGATCGCGAATTTTCGATTCTTTCCGTTCGCGCTGAGCTGCGGCTCGACGACTACATCGATCGACGCGCTCGTAATCACCGGGCGAACAGATCTCGGACAAGGGCCAGCGTCGCAGCACAAAGCCATGTGAGCGGAGAACGCGTGCCAGGAATTGCCGAACGGCCGGGTCCGTTTTCACCGCATGCGAAAGTCAAAGGAGAGATGAATTGGACTGCAATTGGAGCTGTATTGATGGCGTTTGCTGTCGGACTCGGAGCCTTCGGCGCGCACGGGCTCCGAGGGAGGCTCGATGAGTATTCGCTCTCGGTTTACGAAAAGGCAGTCTTCTATCACTTCGTGCACGCCCTTGGAATCCTGCTCGTCGCACTGCTCGCTCGAAATTCCGTGATCACGTCCAGCGGACAATCCCGTGTCGCGTGGCTGCTCCTGATCGGAATCATCGTGTTCTCAGGCAGCCTTTACACTCTTGCAATCAGCGGAGTCCGGGCGCTGGGAGCCATTACCCCGGTCGGTGGACTTGCCTTCATCCTCGGGTGGCTGTGGCTCGCTTACGAGGCAATTCGCTCCCAACCGCGCTAGCCCGGATTTCAATAAGGGAACGCGTCCCAAGTGCTTCGGGCAGATCGTAGCGGCAAAGCACTTCGGCCTGCAAGCTCCGCTCGCGGACTTGGGCTAGCTCTCCCTCTATTTCCGGCCCCTTGAACAGCAGCAAGCGCGCTCCGTGTCTGACCGTTTTGCCGAATAGATCAAGAAGCCGCTCAGTTGGTGCAACGGCACGGGCCGTGATTGTGTCGGGCTTTTGTGCGCTGGCGATAGTTTCAGCACGCTCGTTCGCCACATGCACATTAGGCAGATGAAGTGTCTCGACAACCGAATCGACGAATTTTGCTTTCTTGCCGATTGATTCAGCAAGCGTGAAACGCACCTCGGGCAGAACGATCGCTAACGGTATTCCGGGGAAGCCGGCGCCGGTTCCCGCATCGAGCACCCGGCGCGAATGCTCGAAATGACGCCACGGTGCAACACAATCGAAAACATGTTTGATCGCAGCTTCCTTTGGACCCAGAATTCGTGTCAGGTTCATGTATTCATTCACCGCGACCAGCATCTCCAGGTGCCGCGCGCTCTTCTCGATCAGCAAGGCGCGGTTGGGCACATCCAAAGGCAAGATGTCCGCTAGCTCCTGCTCGAATTGCACACTCTCATCATGGCATTCCGGCTAAAGTGACTCTGTACGCGAAGATGAAGGGGAATGCTGAGAGCTGGTATCGTCGGGCTTCCCAACGTGGGGAAGAGCACTTTATTCAACGCGGTTACGCAGACCCGCAAGGCGATGGCCGCGAATTATCGGTTTTGCACCATCGAGCCAAATACGGGCGTTGTCACCGTTCCTGATCCCCGTCTGGAAGTCCTGGCGAAAATGAGCGGATCGCAGAAAAGCATCGCGGCAGTTTTCGAGTTCGTTGACATCGCTGGTCTGGTAAAAGGAGCCAGCAAAGGTGAGGGATTAGGCAATCAATTCCTTGGCCATATCCGCGAGGTCGACGCCTTGATTCAGGTCGTCCGCTGCTTCGAAAACGCAAACATCGAACACGTCATGGATACCGTCGACCCCGTTCGCGACATTGAAATCATCAATACTGAACTGGTGCTCGCGGATCTGGAGTCGGTCGAAAAGCGCAAAGCCAAGGCTCAAAAGGCTGCTAAAAGCGGTGATAAGAAATCCATTGCCGAAGTCGAGCTTCTGGACAAGTTGGAGTTTCATCTGAATACCGGCAAAACGGTCGTAACCTTGGACCTGAGCCCGGAAGAACAGGTGACCGTCAAGACTTTCTTCCTCCTGACCTCCAAGCCGACTCTCTTTGCCTGCAATGTCGCTGAAGAGGATCTGGCCCGCGCCGATGGTAACAAGTACGTTCGCCAGGTACGCGACTATGTTAAGGAGCATCACGATACAGGCGCGGTCGTCGTCTCAGCCGAAATCGAATCCGAACTGGTAACGCTTTCTGAAGAAGAACGGAAAGAATATCTGGCCGGCCTCGGAGTCACCGACACGGGAGCCGGCCAGCTCATCCGCGAGGCATACGACTTACTCGGGTTGCGAACTTACTTGACCACTGGCGAAAAGGAAACACGCGCCTGGACCATTCACGCCGGAGACAAAGCCCCCACAGCAGCAGGCGTAATCCACTCCGATTTCGAGAAGAGCTTTATCTCGGCCGAATGCGTTTCCTATGACGATCTTGTCGCGGCAGGATCGTTCGCCAAGGCTCGCGAACTCGGGAAACTGAGAACTGAAGGCAAAGAGTACATCGTCCAGGACGGCGACGTCATCGAGTTCAAAACCTTCTTGTAACACATGACTGAGTGGAACGCGGCTGAGTACGTCCATCAATCGGAGCTTCAGAAAACCATGGCCGAAGAGGTACTCGGCCTGCTCCGATTGGAGGGCCCCGAGCAAATATTAGACGTTGGATGCGGCGACGGCAGGATCACCGCTGAAGTAGCCCGCCGCGTACCAGCTGGATGTGTCGTGGGCGTGGATTCGTCGCAGCAGATGATCGCCTTCGCATCGAGTCACTTCGGATCGCCATTCCGGCCTAATCTTCGATTCGAAGTCGCGGACGCTCGGCGCTTGCCCTTCGACGGCGCCTTTGACCTGGTCATCTCCTTAAATGCGTTGCACTGGATAACGAACCAGGCAGCTGCCCTCAGCTCAATACGTCGCGCCATGAAATCCAATGCCATCGCGCAGCTACGGCTTGTTCCTGCAGGTGAGCGCAAGAGCCTCGAGCAGGTGATCGAAGATACACGCCTTTCACCGAAATGGGCCGGCTATTTTCAAAATTTCAGAGATCCGTATCTGCACTTGACGCCTCAGGAATATGCAGCACTTGCGCGGGAAAACGGCTTTCGCGTCTCTCGCCTCCATACGGCAGCCAAAGCTTGGGATTTCGGATCTCGCTCCGCATTCTTTTCATTCGGCTCCGTGACCTTCGTCGAATGGACCCGCCTGTTGCCCGAACCAGAGCGCCCTGCGTTTATAAATGATGTTCTGGATCGGTACCGCAGCGTGGCGGCCGACAAGCCCGGTGAAGAAAATATGTTTAAGTTCTACCAAATGGATATCACACTGGCGCCTCTGGCTGATGAGGTCGTGCAAACCGGACTCTCATCACCTGTTGATCGCGCGTAGCGATGGACAAGTCACTCGTTTCTGGTTCTCCACGGCACTCGTAAAGCGGACCTTCGTCCCGGACGCATTGAGGCCCGGGTAAGTTCGTCCGCTACCCCTCCCCGCAACTCTGTCCGAGCAGGCGTCCGCATCACCCGATCATCGCTTTGCGGAATAGCTGCTTCCGGGACCGGCGTTCCACCGGATTGTGTTACGAATCGTTCCGCCCCCCGCTCAGTCTCCCGTACCGTTTATGACCGACCTATCTCGAAGAAAGTCCCGCGTGTGTGGTACATAAAGTCGATGCTGAGATCGAAGAGCGTCCAGTGGTTTCCCATCATCCTCGTCACCCCAGCTACAGCAATTCTTTTAACCATTTGGGCATTAATCGTCTTGATCGGCGTCCTTCCAGAATTCGATTTGCGTCGCGCAACGGTAAACAAGGACAGCGCGCTGGTCTGTTCCTCAGTCATTTCGACTTACGTCATAGTTTGCTTGATCAAGCGCGGATTCGAGATGATTCCTGCCCTGTTGGCCTCAGTGTCGATCGAACTCGCCTTCTTATCTAAAATCAACGCCGATAGCAGATTCGGCCGGCAACAATCAGGCGGCTCCCAACGCAGTCTTTCGATTACCTACAGCCAGCCGTGCTGGACGTGTTCTCAATAGGAGCTCTCCGATGGCTGTGAATCTCGCGGAGATCGCCGAAAATATCGAATTACGAGACGACGGCCTCTGGCACGCCCGCACCAGTTCGCGCGTTTCTTACCCCGAGGAGGGCAACGAGAACTGTTTCGAGGTCGAGGAGGGTTCGTTTTGGTTCCGCCACCGAAACGACTGCCTGATACAGATGTTCAAGGTTTACCCGCCTCCGGGAACGTTTTTCGACATTGGGGGCGGGAACGGGTACGTAGCGCGCGCCGTTCAGGATGCTGGGATTGAGGTCGTTCTGGTCGAACCGGGCCCCGCGGGAGCGCAAAACGCCAGGAGGCGCGGAATCCGGCAGGTCGTCGAGGCAACGCTGGAGGACGCTCGATTTCGTTCCGGAACTCTACCCGCCGTAGGCCTCTTTGACGTGATCGAGCACGTCGAAGACGATCGCCAATGTCTCCGGGATCTCAATCGCCTGCTGATTCCGGGTGGACGAGCGTACATCACCGTTCCGGCTTTCCAGCAGCTCTGGTCTTACGAGGACGACCATGCCGGACATTGGCGGCGATATACGGTCGGCGCTCTTTCCCAGCTTCTTCGCGAAACTAAATACGAGGTGGAGTTCGCGACGTATGTCTTCGGATTCCTTCCGCTCGCGACATTGTTCATCCGCGTTTTGCCGTGGAAATTGGGCTTTGCTCCCAAACGAGTCTCCAAGGCCCGAATGCTGGCCGAGCACAAACCGGGCAACCCGCTCGTGACACATGTGCTCCGGGTTCTTACTCGTCGCGAGTTGGCGCGGCTTGCCTCCGGCAAGGCGAATGCTCTCGGCGGAAGCTGTCTCGTTGTGGCCCGAAAAACCGATTGACTCTGTCCGATATGACTTCGGCGCACTAATTGCGCGAGCGATGCGTATCGACAAGGCAGAAGAAATCGGCGTAGTTACCGAATTGATCAGCTAAGCCTGCCTGCAGCATCTCTATCCGTGCGTGATCGGCAATCAGTTTAGGATAAAGCCACCAATTGGGGCTGCCAAACAAATAGAACTTCGGATGTGCCTGGAGAAAGTCGTCGTAAT
>JAFAUR010000103.1 GCA_019243205.1 Acidobacteriaceae bacterium
ACCGGAAGCAGAACGTCCGCATAATCCGCCGTGTCAGTCTGGAACTGCTCGAGCACCACGGTGAACAAGTCTTCACGCCTCAAGCCTTCGAGCACTCGCGTCTGATGTGGTGCAATTGCAGCAGGGTTGGAGTTGTAAACCACCAGCGCGCTCACCCGAGGACTCTCGAATGCCCTCAGCGCGTCTCCTAATCTCGACATATTGACGATCCGCGCTTCGCGCCTGAGAGGTGATTTCCATTGCAGGTCCGGACGCTCCAGCGCAGTTCGGTTCAACTCGAACGCACCCGAGGTCGTCAGCTGCAGGCCACCGCCTGCTTCCCGCCACGCTCCGGTGATCACCGGCAAGGCCGCAATCGCCCGCACCGCATTGCCGCCGCGCTCGCTCCGCTGCACGCCATAGTTCAGCCGTATCGCCGCCAGCCGTACCGTCGCGTATTCCCGGGCAAGTGTCGAGATCTCGTCTTTTGACAGACCGGTGGCAGCCGCTGCTCGTTCGGGCGTGTATCGCGCGGCAACTGCAGCCATTTGCTCGAAACCGTTTGCATATGATTCGATGTACTCGCGATCTTCCAGACGCTCGCGTAAAATCACGTGCATCATGCCAAGCGCAAGGGCGAGATCGGAACCGGGGTTGATCGCGAAGTGCCGGTCTGCCGCTTTGCCCGTCCGGTTCCTTACAGGATCAATGACGTAAAACTTCGCACCGTTCCGTCGTGCTTCCACGATCCAGGGCCACAGATGTACGTTCGTTCCCAGAACGTTCGCACCCCAGGCAATGATCAGCTTTGCCTTTGCAAAGTGCGCGGGTTCCATGCCCATCCGGATGCCTTGCGACAAATTCAGCGCCGCTCCTCCCGCGGAGGCGCAGATGGTGCGATCCAGGCGTGAAGCTCCCAGCCGGTGGAAGAAGCGGCGGTCCATTCCAGCGCCGTTCAGCAGGCCCATCGTGCCCGCATAGCTGTACGGAAGAATCGCTTCAGGTCCCTCCTCGGCGCTGATGTTGCGCAGCCGCTCTGCTATTCGGTCGAGTGCTTCATCCCAGCTGATTCGTTTGAACTTACCTTCGCCCTTGGCGCCCGACCGCAGCATCGGGTAAAGCAACCGTTCCGGATGGTACTCGCGCTCCAGATAACGCGCCACTTTGCCGCACAGAAATCCGCGCGTGACGGGATGATCCGGATTCCCGCGCAGTCTCGTGCCGCGCCCGTTCTCATCTACGTGTACGAGCAGCGAACAGGTATCCGGGCAGTCAAGCGCGCAAACGGAATGACGAACAGAAGACAATTGTCAGATGCGGATTTTCCCCTTCAGAAATAAAGCCGCCGTTCCTGAAAGTTTAACCCGATCACCCGCTACTTCGCAGAACACTTCACCCGTGCGCTGGCTGATTTGGCGGCCGTGGAGCTTCGTCTTACCCAACTGCTCGGCCCAGTACGGAGCTAGCGTACAGTGAGCAGAACCGGTCACGGGATCCTCGGGAACTCCCTTGCCAGGTGCAAAGAACCGCGATACAAAATCGCAATCAGTGCCGCGCGCGGTGGCGATAAACCCGAATCGATCGATCTTCTTTAAGGCTTCCATATCCGGAGCCAGTTGCCGGACTTCCTCTACCGAACGGTACCGGATCAAATAATCTCGAGCCGCCAGAATCTCCGCCGGTTCCGCACCCCCCAGGGCCGTAACTAGTCCTGGATCCACATCCACCGGTCCGGGAGCACGGGACGGAAAATCCATCGTCAGAAGGCCGTTGTCCCGTCTCACCGTCAACTCGCCCGACTTCGTGTCGAAGCGGACAAGGTCATGGTTCAGATTCAGTTCGTTGAACAAGACGTAGGCGGAAGCGAGCGTTGCGTGTCCGCAGAGGTCGACTTCACATCCAGGCGTAAACCAGCGCAGATGGAAACGATTGCTCGCACCCACCAGGTAAGCCGTTTCAGAAAGATTATTTTCCGCTGCAATTGCCTGTAGGGTCTCGTCCGCAAGCCATTCCGGCAGTGGGCAAACTGCCGCCGGATTCCCCGCGAACAGACGCGAAGTAAAGGCGTCGACCTTGTAAATCGGAATTTCCATCAATGTAAGATGCAGGAAACCTGCTAGTTGACGCGGACGCGATGCTTCTCTTTGAGCACAAGCTCGTCGAAAATCGCTAACACCTTTTTGCGATAAGTATACATACGGCGTAGCGAATCCCGAAAGTTATCCTCGTAACGCGTCGGCTGCAACCACTTATTTAGCAAAGGACGGGGTACGTCGATATCTCTGCGCAAATCGTCAGCGGAGTGCCCGCGCAAGAAAAGGCCGTAGAAAATCGCGGCTTCCCGTTGGGGAGCGAGCGGATCCAGATCATCACGGCCGATCATAAACGACAAGTCTAAGTCCGTATCGTACTACCAATTCGACGGCTTGAAAAGCGTCTTAAACGAACAGTCTAACAACGCTGTCAAGACTCTCAAAAAACCACTTTTAGCGAAAGCTGAATAGTTCAGAAACGCTAAAGAGGTCTGTCTCCTCTGATGCATGGCACCTATTAAATGCTGCGGAAATTTCTTTGGTTGTGTTGCCCGCGCGCGGCACAACGTACTTCCCCGGAGCTACAATTCTGAAATTATGAGTCTTCGGCCGGCCATCCTGCTGCTGATCACGCTGCCGCTCCTCGGTGAGAAACGCCCTCTGACCCACGCTGATTACGACAGCTGGAAACACATTCAAAATCAGCAGCTCTCGAATGACGGGCGCTATCTTGCCTACGCCCTGTTCCCTCAGCAGGGGAATGGCGTTCTGGTCATTCGCGACCTTCAGACCGGCAAGGAGATCAAGCAGGGCATCGGCCAACAGCCTGCGCCGCCACGGCCAAATTATGCTGTCCCACAAACGGCTGAAGATCCCGTTCCTCAGCCGCCCGGCGTCGCCATCAGATTTACACCGGATAACAATGCCGTCGTTTTCTCGACATTTGCCACCTATGAGGCAGTCGAGACTGCTAAACGCGCTAAAAAGAAACCGGAAGAGATGCCGCGCGGCGACGTCGTCGTCGTGAAACTCCCTGGTGGCGAGGTTTTCCGCGCGAGTTCGGTCAAGAATTTTCAGCTGCCGTCGGAAGCCAGCCGCTACGTTGCCTATCTCCATTCGGAGCCTCCCAAGGCCGAGCGCAAGTCCGCAGAAACCAAACCCGAGCCGGATCCGTCCGATCCAACTAAATCATCCAAGATCGAAAGCGGTGAACTCGTTCTACGCGACATCGGCGGCGGCGTCGAACGCAAGTTTGCGTCCGTCAACGAATACCTGCTGAGCAACGATGGCCAGCTCCTCATTTACAGCGTCTTTTCTCCTGGGAGCCAAACGAACGGCGTCTATTTCCTTCACCCCCGAGACTCCGGAGAGCCCTTAGCGCTCTTTTCCGGCAAAGGCAAATTTGAAAAACTCGCCTGGGATGAAGACCAGACCCGGCTGGCCTTCCTCAGCGATACGTCGGCCGGCAACGAGCCTGCCACATTCAGGGTCTTCACCTGGGACCGAAGGAGCAAAGCCGCAGCCGAAGTGGCTTCACCCGGGAGTCCCGGGTTCCGCTCCGGATGGGTCATCTCCGAGAGTGCGCCCGTCACCGTCAGCAAGGGCGGAGCCCACATCTTCTTTGGAACCGGTCCGCAACCAGCGGCTCCCAAGCTGCCAGACCAGACGCCTGCGGATGAGCGCGTCTCGGTTGACCTCTGGTCCTGGAAAGACGATTACATCCAACCCATGCAGAAGGTCCGAGCCAGTGCCGAGCGCACCCGCTCCTATGGCGCTGTCTACGACATCGAAACGAAAACGTTCGTTCAGCTGGCGGACGCTTCCATGCCCGAGTTGCTGCCGAGTGAGGACGGTCGCTTTGCAGCCGGTGGAGATGATCGCGCCTATCGTCGTATGCAAGAGTATGACGAACGCTATGAGGATTCGTACCTGGTCGACACCGCGACCGGAGCGCGTAAACTCATCGCTCCAAAGCACGCCGGCCGTACGATATGGAGCCCCGATTCCACTCACGCCATCTACTACGACGGCAAGGACTGGTTCTCTTTCTCCGCTCCCGATGGAAAACTCGTCAATCTCACGGCTAAGCTCGGCGTCAGCTTCGGGCGAGAAGAGTACGATGCGCCCGGCCCCGCTCCTTCTTACGGTTCGGGCGGCTGGACGAAAGATGGCCAGTACGTTCTTCTCAACGACCGTTACGACATCTGGAGAGTGAAACCCGACGGAAGTTCGGCAGAGAAGCTGACCGACGGCAGAAAGGAGAAAATTGCCTTTCGTGTCGTACGCCGCGAAACTTCCGAGCCGGAAGACAAGTGGATCGACCCTGCCAAGCCGCTCCTACTTCGCGCCGAAAACGATCAAACGCATGCCAGCGGTTTTTACCGCGCTAACCTGGACGGCGCGAATCCGCCCGTGCAGCTCATTATTGAGCCGAAGAATTTTGCTCCGGCCATCAAGGCGAGAAACGCCGACGTGTATGTCACGGCCGCTTCCACATTCAGTGAGTATCCTGATCTGCTCGTCACCGACGGGTCATTCAAGAAATTCGAAAAGGTCACAAACGCGAACCCGCAGCTCGCCGATCTCTTATGGGGCGCCGCGGAACTGATTCACTACACCAACGCCGACGGTCGGCTGCTCGAAGGAATCCTTTATAAGCCGGCGAACTTCGATCCCAAGAAAAAATACCCCATGCTCGTTTACATCTACGAGCGCCTTTCACAAAATCTCAACAACTTCGTTGAACCTAAGCCGACTAACGTGATCAGCCCGAGCTATTACGCAAGCAACGGCTATCTTGTTCTCGAGCCCGACATCGTCTACACGATCGGGTACCCGGGTGAAAGTGCGCTGAAGTGTGTTCTGCCCGCAGTGCAGTCCATCGTTAACCGCGGTTTCGTCGATGAAAAAGCGATCGGCATCCAGGGCCACAGTTGGGGCGGTTACCAGATCGCCTACATGGTGACTCGAACCAACCGGTTTCGCGCGGCCGCGCCCGGAGCGCCCGTTGCGGACATGATCAGCGCTTACGATGGCATTCGCTGGGGTCCAGGCATTCCCCGGCAATTCCAATATGAGCACACGCAGAGCCGCATCGGTGGCACCATCTGGGAGTATCCGCTGCGCTACATCGAAAACTCGCCGATCTTTTCTATCGATCGCATCCAGACGCCGCTCTTGATGATTCACAATGACGCCGACGATGCCGTGCCCTGGTATCAAGGCATCGAGTACTATCTAGCGCTGCGCCGGTTGAAAAAAGAGGTCTATATGTTCAGCTACAACGGCGAGCCCCATAATTTACGCCGCCGCGCGAATCAAAAGGACTATACCGTGCGCCTCCAGCAGTTCTTTGATTACTATCTGAAGGGTGCTCCCAAACCCGAGTGGATGGAGAACGGAATTCCGTTTCTTGAGAAACAGGGAGCCATTAGCGCAGACGGTCAGCCCTGACGCGCCGTATTCGCCCGATACCAATCAAACGTTGCGCGTATACCATCCGCGTAAGACGTCTTGTGAACCTCCGGAAGAAGCCGGTGCAATGCGCTATCGTCCATCAGTATCGGACTCGTGAAAAGATAATGCATCTCCACCAGCTCTCGCATGAATGGATTGAATAAGCCGAGCAATCGAAGCGTTGTTTTTCCCGCTACTCGATATTTCTGCTTGCGCCCTGATAGTGCGGAGACCTGGTCGATGATCTCTCGTTCTGTGATCGCGCCCGCTCCCGCAAAATTCCACCAGCGGCCGTAGGCTTCATCTTTCTCCGCCAGCGCGAGCGCCGCGAGGCCGGCATCCGGAACGTAGACAAACTCGTGCGGAACATCAATGGGTCCCACCAGGTTGGCTGTTCTTTCCGTTACGGCAGCTTCGAACAAGGGATGAAGGAAACTACGCTCCACTCCTGGTCCATAGAAGTCTGGAAGCCTCAAAATGACGCCCTTGATCTTCCCTTCCGAGTGAGCCTTCAACAAAACGTCTTCCTGCGCTTTGCGCATTTTCCCTTTGGAGGTGTGTGGCTCGCGCGGATGCTCTTCCGTCACTCGCGGCGTTCGCGGCAGGCCATACGGATAAACGGTGCCGATCAGCAACACGCGTTTCACCCCCTCTGCGATTGCGCCCGCCAGTGTCTTCTCCATCAATACCGGATGCAACTCGAAATGGTTATAGGCGACTCCGACCAGATAGATAAGCAGGTCGATGCCGTTACATGCCTTACGAACGGATGACGGGTCATCCGGATTCCAAACGGCGACTTCCGCCAGACTATCTTTCGCGAACGATTTCTCCAAATGCGCTCGATCGCGGCCGACTACGCGATACGGAGTTCCCTCTGTGCGAGCCGCGGCGGCAATGCTGTTTCCGATTGCCCCCGCGGCTCCGATCAGCGCTGTCTTTGCCACTTCGATTCCTTAAAGAACAAAGTAGCGTGTCTGAAATAGGACTACTTACATGGAGTGAGGTCGGTATTGGGTGCCAGTTCCTGCGGCGACAGCAGCACCGGCGATCCCGTTCGAATTAGCAGGAGTGGTCTGGGTCGTTCTGGCGGCTGTCGCCGAAGACGAACTGGATTTCTCCGGCGGGAGATTGTCGACCAATGTCGGGACGATCCTGGCTTTCGTCAACTGCTCGAATGCATATGCCAGTTTGATCAGCGTTGGCTCGCTCCAGGCTGTTCCGATAAAAGAGAGCCCGACTGGCAAGCCGAAGGCATTTCCTGCCGGAACATTCACGATCGGGTATCCCGCCATCGCCGCATAGAACGAACTCGCGCCGAGGAAGTGATCGCTGTTGACCAGATCGGTGGTCCACGCGGGAGAACCCGTCGGCGCGATCAGCGCGTCGAGATTGTACTGGTTCAGCACATAATCGATGCCCTGTTCCCGAGACAGGCTGTGGTTCAGAGCCAAGGCCTGCAGATACACTGGATCGGTCAGATCTGTAGTCGCCTGCGCGAGTTCAAATATCTCTTGTTTGAAGTACGGCATTTCCTCAGGAGCGTGACTGTTGTTGAAATCGATCAGATCCGCCAGCGTATGCACAGACAAGCCTGACCGCGTCGCTAAATAAGCGTTGACGTCGTTCTTGAAATCGTACAAAAGTACGGTTAACTCAGGAGACGAACTGTTGATCTGGTCCGCGCTCGGTGGATCCGCCGGGTCTACAATCGTCGCTCCTGCACTCTGTATCGCAGCGATGGCAGCATTGAATATATCGTCGGTGTAGTAGCTGTAACCCGTTACGTACTTGCGCAAAACACCGATGCGAGCTCCCTTCAGCGCGTTCGGATCTAAGAACTGCGTGTAGTCCGTATAGAACTTACCGGCGCTCGCGGCCGTAAACGGATCACGAGGATCAACGCCGACCAGGGCGCCGAGCACGACTGCCGCATCGCCGACCGTTCGTCCATGCGGGCCTACCGTGTCCTGGTTGTGAGAAATCGGGACCACGCCCGCGCGGCTCGTCAGGCCGACTGTCGGTTTGATGCCCACCACCCCGCAGTTATTCGCCGGACTTACGATCGATCCGTCGGTTTCCGTCCCGAGCGATCCAGCTATGAAGCTTGCAGAAACCGCTGCCCCGGATCCGGAACTCGAGCCGCTTGGATTTCTGTCGAGCGCGTACGGATTGTTCGTCTGACCCCCGACGCCACTCCAACCGCTCGTCGAACGCGTGGAGCGAAAATTCGCCCACTCGCTCAGGTTGGTTTTCCCCAGAATAATCGCGCCCGCGGCACGGAGACGCGCCGCAACTGTCGCATCCAGCGCAGGAGCCGGACCAATCAGAGCCAGCGAACCCGCCGTAGTCTGCATTTTGTCCGCCGTATCGATGTTGCCTTTCAGGAAGATTGGAATCCCGTGCAAGGGTCCGCGAACCTGGCCAAGACTCCTTTCTTTGTCGAGTAACTTAGCAATGGCAAGCGCGTCTGGATTCAGCTCCAGCACGGCATTGACAGAAGGTCCGCTCTGATCCAGGCTCCGGATACGCTTCAAATATGCCGTTACAAGCTGCTGGGCGGTCACTCTCCCCGACGACATCGCCGCCTGCAGGCTGGCGATGCTGACCTCCTGGACGTCAAACGGATCGGCCGCACTGGCTGCTGTCTGGGCTGCGAGAGTGCCGGCCGCGGTTAGAGCAGCGGCGGCGCCCGATGCAAGCCCGAGAAAGGCTCTGCGGTTGTGAGACGCTCCCGAAGCAGCACTGGGCTGCTTCGATTCCGGCTGGTCGACTAAGTCGTCTTCGTGGTCGATCTTAGACATATAGAACAATCCTTTCCACAGCTTCTAAGCTCTCCGGGCAATTGTAAAATTTATCCGGCTTCGGGAGATTATATGTCTGCTTGATTCAAATCGTAAACAGAAAAGTTACTGTTTTGAACTTACCGTCAGGGAAATGTGTGGATAAGAAAATAACTGTTGCTTTCATATTAATGACGTGATAATTAGAACATCTGTATAGATCCGCAAACCCGCAAACCTGCGCGTGCCGCATCGCCGTGGGAGGCATTTGCCTCCCCTGCCGTGGGTGCCGATGCGGTCAATGAACGAACCCCGGAGGGAGCCTGGCCTCACCCTCCGCTCCATCTCCAACGGCCCGTGACCTATCGCCTTATTTCCGACGCCTGAACAGCCCCTTCGAGCGCCGCTATTCTGTCTCTTGCCATGTTCCCTGGAGCTTCAAAGTGATAATGAAGTTGTTCACCCTCATCTTCTTCGGAGGACTTATTTCCACGATCACAATGGATGCGCAGCGGCTCGCGCCGCCTGTGGCTCCTGCCATCGAACACCAGCAAGTGCGCCACGGCGAAACCGTTACCGACAACTATTTTTGGCTCCGCGAAAAATCAAACCCCGAAGTCATCAAGTACCTTGAAGCCGAAAATGCTTATACGGCGGCTATAACGAAGTATTTGCAACCATTCGCGGATGCACTCTACAAGGAGATGCTGGCGCGCATCAAGCAAACCGATCTGAGTGTCCCGGTTCGACGCGGCAGCTATCTCTACTATTCACGAACTGAAGAGGGAAAGCAGTACCCCATTCATTGCCGCCGCAAAGGCTCCATGCAGGCGCCTGAAGAAGTACTCCTTGATCTGAACGAATTGGCAAAGGGCCACAAGTTCGTCGGCATCGGATCATTTGTCGTCAGCGATAACGATAATCTGCTTGCCTACACTGTCGATTTCATCGGATTCCGCCAATACAGCCTTCAGGTCAAGGACCTGGGTACGGGCAAAACCCTCCCGGACACAGTTGAGCGCGTCACGTCTCTCCAATGGGCCGCGGACAACGAGACTCTTTTCCTCACTACGGAAGACGAGATCACCAAGCGCTCCGACAAGCTGTGGCGTCACGAGTTAGGCAAAGCCCAGCCTGAACTGCTTTACGAGGAAAAGGACGAGCTATACGATATCGGCCTGAAGCGGACACGCGACAAGCGATTCGAGCTCCTGGAGATCGAAAGCAAAGACACCACGGAAGTTCGGTATCTGCCATCCGCCACTCCGGGTGAGAAATTCCAAGTCTTCCTGCCTCGCGAGAAAAAGCATCGCTACTACGTCGATCACCGGGAAGATCTCTTCTACATCCGCACGAACAAAGATGCGAAGAACTTCCGGGTGGTCACAACGCCTGAAAACAAAATTGCGCCCCAAAACTGGAAAGAATTTATCGGCCATCAGACGGGCAGGCTCATCGAAGACATCGAACTTTTCCGCGATTTCGCTGTTTCCGTCGAGAAATCCAATGCCCTGAACCACATGCAGTTCTACGATTTCAAAACCGCCGCGTGGCACGCGTTGGCTTTTCCGGAGACCGTGTATTCGGCGTTCCCTGGAGATACGCCCGACTTCGATTCGACAACTTTCCGGTATACCTATCAGAGTTTCCTGACACCGCAGAGCGTTTATGATTACAATCCGCAAACGGCCAGTTCGACGCTTCTGAAACGCCAGGAAGTGCTCGGCAGCTATGACCCGTCGCAATATGCCGCAGACCGGCTTTGGGCCACAGCTCGCGACGGGGCTAAAATTCCCATCTCAATTGTTTACAAGAAGGGTTTCCAGCGAAACGGAAAAGCGCCGCTGTTTCTCTACGCCTACGGTTCGTACGGAATCGGCATGGCTGCCACGTTTTCCAGCAACCGTCTGAGTCTCCTCGATCGCGGCATGGCGTACGCCATCGCCCATATTCGTGGCGGCGATGAAATGGGTGAAGAATGGCGCGAAGATGGCATGTTGATGAAGAAGAAAAATACTTTCTACGACTTCATCGACTCAGCCGAATACTTAACCACAGAGCGCTGGACTTCGAGCGACCGCCTGGTCATCGAAGGTGGGAGCGCCGGGGGACTCCTGATGGGTGCCGTCGTCAATATGCGGCCTGACCTGTTTCGCGCCGTTCACGCGGCTGTGCCCTTCGTCGATGTAATGAACACCATGATGGATGCGTCGCTGCCTCTGACGGTTGGCGAATATCTGGAGTGGGGAGATCCCAACCAGCAGGCGGCTTACGATTACATGAAGACCTACAGTCCGTACGACAATCTCGAAAAACGTGCGTACCCGGCCATGCTCATCACTACCAGCCTCAACGATAGCCAGGTCATGTATTGGGAACCCGCGAAGTACGTGGCGCGCCTGCGGAAACTCAAGACAGACAACAACCCTCTGCTTTTGAAAGTCAAGATGGAGCCGGCAGGTCATGGGGGTGCATCTGGGCGCTACGATCGCCTGAAAGACACTGCCTTCGAATACGCCTGGCTCCTTAGCCAGGTGGGAATTAATCAATAATGATCGGGCACCTGCGAGGCACTCTGCTCGAGAAGCGCCCCAACGAAGTCGTCATTGAAGCCGGCGGTGTGGGCTATGAAATCCAGATCCCCATTTCAACCTTCACCGCCTTACCGGAAGAAGGCAAAAATGTCGCGCTGCGAATCCATACTCACGTTCGTGAAGACGCGCTCGCACTTTTTGGTTTCTTCACCATCCAGGAACGCGCGGTGTTCGAACGCCTCATCAGCGTCAGCGGCATCGGTCCCAAACTCGCTATCACCGTTCTGTCCGGGCTCGCCACGGCAGATCTTGTCGCCGCGATCCGAACAGGGGATGTGGCGAAGCTTGTACGTATCCCTGGTGTCGGCAAGAAAACTGCCGAACGTATCGTTCTCGAGCTGAAAGATAAACTCCCTGGCGACGAAGCGATTTCCCAGGGTGCGCCCGTCAACGACGCGGTCTCTGGCTGGAACTCGGTCGACCGCGACGTGCTCTCTGCCCTCCAAAATCTCGGCTGTTCCCGTGCCGCCGCTGAAGAAGCGGTGCGCAAAACAAAACAGAAAGGCGCGCCTGACGAGTTTGAAGCCTTCTTCCGCACAGCTCTTGCCGCAGTGCGTTAAGGTGAGATCTTGATGCGCCATGGAGGCGTGACCGCGCCCAATCCCGAACCCGATGAGCGCCAGTTCGAAGCCGCGCTCCGTCCTGTTCGCCTCGATGATTTCGCTGGACAGCCGCATGTCCGGGACCAACTCGCTATCGCTATCGAGGCAGCCAAACATCGTGGCGAAGCGATGGATCACGTGCTTCTCTGCGGTCCGCCCGGTTTGGGTAAAACCACCCTCGCCGGCATCATCGCCCAGGAACTTTCGGTTGCGCTCGATCAGACCGCGGGTCCAGTGCTCCAGAAAAAGCTCGATCTGACCGGCATCCTGAGCAATGTCCGTCCGCACCAGGTGTTTTTCATCGACGAGATCCATCGCCTGATGCCCGACATCGAAGAAATCCTGTATTCGGCGCTCGAAGATTTCCGCCTCGACATCCTTATCGGCACCGGACCGGGCGCCCGCACTCACTCTATTGTGCTTCCGCGTTTCACTGCCGTAGGCGCAACCACTCGCCAGGGCTTGCTGAGTGCTCCCTTGCGGAGCCGTTTCGGAATCGTACTCCGCCTCGACCCGTACGATGAAGCGACGCTCGCAAAAATCGTCGAACGTTCCGCCCGCCTCCTCGAGGTCGACACTACGCACGATGCCGCTCGCGAAATCGCACGCCGCGGGCGGGGCACACCCCGCATCGCCAATCGCCTGTTGCGTCGGGTTCGAGATTTTGCCCAGGTGCGCGCGAACGGCCACATCGACCACGAGGTGGCGGTCGCTGCTCTCGATCTCCTCAAAGTCGACCGTTACGGCCTCGATGAGGTCGATCAGAAAATCATGCTCACCGTAGCCGAGAAATATGGAGGCGGCCCCGTCGGGCTAAGCACGATCGCTGCTTCCATCGACGAACAGGCCGACACTATCGAAGAGGTCTACGAGCCTTATCTCATGCAACTCGGCTTTCTGGATCGCACTCCTCGAGGCCGTATCGCTACCGACCGCGCATTCGAGTACTTCCAGGTGCCCCGCCGTCTGCGGATGAACAGCCTGCAAAATCCGCTGTTCTGAAATTACAGGCTCTCCGAGATCTTGAAACCGGCCGCTTCGAGCTTTGCCGCATCCACTGGCACGTGCTCGCCTTCGACCCGCTCTGCTGGTCCCTCATTCATCTCGACGACCAGAACCTCGCGCTCCGTCGTTGCCGGTTCATTACCTGCCTCCGTAACGGTTGCAGTTTCTACGGGCGCCACCGGTTCGGTCATTCGAACCACTCGCCTCACTCGATTCTTGGCAAAGATCGCGCCCGTACTCAGTTGAATGGTTTCCATGCGTCGTAGTTATGCTAACAGCTGAATCGTTTGAAAACCGTTTTCGTATCCCTCGGATCCAACCTCGGCAATCGCGAAGATAACATCAGCCGCGCCTTGGAACTGTTGGAAGAAGGCGGCACTTCGCTCACCAGGCGCTCGAGCTTCTACGAAACGGAACCCCAGGACTTACCGGGCCAACCCTGGTTCCTCAACATGGTCGCCGAAGTTTCCACAAACGCATTTCCGCGCCAGTTCTTGGCTCGGCTTCAACGGATCGAGCTTACTCTCGGCCGGAATCGTGCCCTCACCCAACCCAAGGGGCCTCGCGTCATCGATATCGATATTCTGCTCTTTGGTGCCGGCGTCATCGACGCTCCTGATCTCAATGTCCCTCATCCCCGCATGTACCAGCGGCGGTTTGTTCTCGAGCCGCTGCTTGAGATCGCACCCGGCCTGCGAGATCCTGTATCGAAGCAGCCCTTCTCGCATTTCCTCGCCTCTCTTCGCGGGCAGAAAGTCAAGAAGCTCTAGCCTTCGTTTACCGGATCGGGCAGCTCCTTTGGTTCCAGATTTTCAATCATCACGGTCGCTATTCGGTTTCGGTCCATTCTTGTGATCGTGAACCTCCGCCCGGCGAATTCCACGAAGTCATTCACCTTCGGAATCGCCCCCAGCTGATACAGCAGAAAACCCGCTAAGGTTTCGAATCCTGCTTCGCTCGGCAGAACCAGGTTGTACCTGGTCTCGAGATCTCGAATCGTCGTACTGCCCTCGAGCTGTAATAGCCTGTCCTGGTGGACCGGCGTTGGCCGGACATCGTCGTGTTCGTCGGTCATTTCTCCGAAAATCTGTTTCAGAACATCGTCGAGCGTAACAAGTCCGGTGATGGTTCCGAACTCGTCTACGACAAGCGCCATGTGCGTATGGCCTTTGCGGAACTCCTCGAGCAACTGTGTTATTGGTTTTGTTTCCGGAACAACTACGGACTTACGCACAAACCGTCTCAACCGAAAGGGCCGCGCGGTTCTCCGCCGGTCGTGCGCGAACTGTCGTTCGTCCCATATCCGCATCAAATCCTTGTAATGCAGATAGCCGATAATCCGTTCTGGGCGATCTTCGTAGACCGGAACGCGCGTGAACTTACTCTCAGTCATGACGGTCAGAACTTGTTCCAGATCGGCATCAACAGGAAGTGAAACGATGTTCGGCCGCGGCGTCATAATCTCGCGCGCCGAATATTCTGAGACATCGATCAGCCTTTCGATCGCGTCCTGTTCAAACTGGTCGAGATGCCCGGCGTGCCGGCTCGTCCGAACGATGTATTTCAGCTCTTCAATGGTGTGGCCGCCACGGGCGTGCCCGGCGCTCAGGCCGAGAATCCTCAGAATCAGCGCCGAGGAGCGCTCGATCACCACCACAAACGGCTGCGATAGACGATAGAACACCAGCAGCACAGGCGCCGCCATCATCGCCACTCGATCCGCCTTCTCGATGGCCAGATTCTTCGGCACTACTTCGCCGAGAATCACGTGCGCATAGCTGATGCCGAGGAAGGCCACCGCGAACGCAGAGCTATGAATTGCCACTGGCGGGGCATTCACGTTTAAGGAAGCCAATGCTGTACTGAGCAGGCGATACAGCGTATCTTCCCCGGCCCACCCCAACCCGAGACTTGCCAGGGTCACGCCTACTTGAGTCACCGAGAGCAGTCTCCCTGGATTTGCCAGCAGACTGAGCGCGCTTTGTGCCCCGGCTTGTCCCTTTTCCGCCAATTCGCGCAATCGCGATTGCCGGACCGACACGAGCGAAACTTCCGCCGCCGCGAAAAAACCGTTGGCCAGCAAAATAAAAACCAGAACGATAAACCGCAAGGTCATGCGACAGCTCTAAGCTTCGTCGTCAGAGTAAAATCGGTGGGTGCTGTCCTCGCTCGTGCGCATAATCAATGTGAGCATAGCCGTCGTCGTTGTGCTCGCCGCGGTTGCCATCTATTGGTTTGCGTATCGTCCGCTACCGAAAACCTCAGGCGAAATCTCCGCCCCCCTGGGGCATTCCGCGTTGATCTTGCGCGATGCCCGAGGTGTTCCGCATATCGAAGCCGCCTCTTGGCAGGACGCTATCTTCCTCCAAGGTTATGCGACCGCCCAGGATCGTTTGTGGCAAATGGATTCGCTGCGCCGCTTCGGCGCCGGCGAACTTGCCGAGGTCTTCGGTCCCGCCGTCATTGCTGCCGACGAGCGTTCCCGCCGTATGC
Organism: Acidobacteriaceae bacterium; assembly: GCA_019243205.1. Taxonomy (GTDB): domain Bacteria; phylum Acidobacteriota; class Terriglobia; order Bryobacterales; family Bryobacteraceae; genus Bog-105. The sequence continues at coordinate 14,946 of JAFAUR010000103.1, forward strand.
GGATGCGTGCCATCGCTGAAGCGGATTCGAGTCGTCTTCGCCCGGAAGACCGCGCCGCCATCGTCGAATATGCGAGGGGCGTCAACTTCTTCATCAACACGCATCGCGGAGATTACTCGCTTGAATTCTCCTTACCCGGTCACGCTTACGATCCCAAGCCCTGGACTGCCGCCGATTCCATCCTGGTCGGGCTTGTCATGTTCCGCGACATGACGGACACGATGAAAGAAGAAACAAATCGCGGCGACCTGGCCCGCATCGCGGATCCTGCAAAATTCGGCATCTTGTTCCCGCCGAGCCTCGGCTCCTACGTCAGTCCGGGTTCTAATGCGTGGGCTGTTTCCGGAGCCCACACAGCCGACGGGAAGGCTATGACCGCGAACGACACTCATCTCGCCTATGGCATTCCGGGCACCTGGCATCAGGTTCACCTCAAAGCACCCGGATTGAATGTCGAAGGGACAGCGCTCCCTGGTTTGCCCGGTGTCATCACTGGACACAACGAACAAATTGCCTGGGGACTAACCAACGTCGCCTTTGACGTGATGGATCTTTACATCGAGCAGATTGACGAACGAACCGGGCGTTATCTCTACAACGGCAAAATCGAACAGGCGCAACTCGACCGGGAAGTCATCGGGGTTCGCGGCGCCAAACCGGTCCAGGTAGATATTTGGATAACGCGTCACGGGCCCATCGTCAGCAATGACGGCGGACGCCTTCTTTCCATGCGGTGGACCGCCGCCGAAGGATTCGGCTTTCCCACGCTCGAAGTCAATCGCGCCGGCAACTGGCAGCAGTTCCGGTCTGCGTTAAGTACGTTTTGGGGTCCCGGACAGAATTTCGTGTACGCCGACAAGAACGGGAACATCGGTTATCAGGCCACGGGCGCGTTCCCGATTCGTCCGAATTTCGACGGCAACATCCCGTTGAACGGCTCATCCGGCAATGTCGAATGGAACGGCTACATCCCGTTTGAAAACCTCCCGAGCATCTATGATCCAGCCTCCGGAATTGTTGCTACCGCCAACCAGAGCGCCTTTCCTCCCGATTTTCCTTATCGCGTGAACGGCAATTTTGCCGATGCCTGGCGAGTCGACCAGATACGCTGTCTCCTCAGCTCGAAGGGTGGGCTGACTGTAAGCGACATGCTTGCAATCGAAAAAGATGTGTATTCGGCCTACGACCAATTTCTTGCCCGCGAGTCCGTTGCCGCCATCGGAAAGAAGGAAAGCCGCGACAATCTGGTCAATGAATCAGCGAACATTCTTAAAAGCTGGAACGGCCAAATGGACAAAGACGAAGCCGCCCCGGCCATCACTGAACTTCTTAACGAGCAGTTGGCGAAGGCGCTCGTCCAGTCCATCGCCAAAACCTCTACGCCTCCCGACCTTGAGCCTCGGCCACAGATTATCGCCATGCTGCTCCAGCGGCGTCCGCGCGGGTGGGTCGCAAAAGACGATTGGGATGGCTGGCTGGTCGAGAATCTCCGTATCGCTCTGTCTACCGGCCGCGCCCGTCTCGGTGGCCGGCTGGCGAATTGGAAATGGGGCAGTCTGCATGAGTGGAATTTCACGCATCCGGTAGGCAAGAATCTGCCCCTTGTCAGCTCATTGTTTAACATCGGGCCTGTCCCCATGAGCGGCTCAGGGACAACCGTAAAACAGACCACAGCCAGCATCGGTCCCTCGGAACGCATCGTTGTCGATCTCGGAGACTTCGAAAAATCTGTTTGGAACATTGTCACCGGCGAATCCGGCTATGTGGCATCGCGACACTACAAGGACCAGTGGCCGTCCTATTACGTCGGCAAAAGTTTTCCGATGGAGTTCAATCGCGTCAACGCAAAGCAGACCTTACGCATCCGGCCGCAGTAATATCTATCCAATTCGGCTTGTCACAATAGTTCCATCATGGCCACCGTTCCCAATTCGGTCACCATCGACGAATACCTCGCGACTTCCTATTCGCCTGACCGCGAATACGTGGACGGTACCATTCTTGAGCGAAACATGGGAAAAGGAAGACACGCTTTCGTGCAGCTCCAGGTCGGAATACGGTTGACCGAACAGACCAGGTCGCTAAGCCGTGTCGTCACCGTCGAGCACAGAACCCGAGTGTCGCCCGAGCGCGTACGCATCCCGGACGTCTGCGTAGTCGAGCAGCTCGAAGAAGTAACCACCCAACCGCCTCTCCTATGCGTCGAAATTCTCTCGCCCGACGACCATTGGAAACGCGTACTCGCGGCCATTAGCGACTACCATCTTATGGGCGTCCCATACGTCTGGGTCGTCGATCCGTACTCCATCCGCGCCTGGACTTTCGAACTTGATCAGCCCCCGCGGGAGGTCCTTGACGGCAAACTCACCGCTCCCGCATTTGGCCTCGAGCTAACCCTCACAGACATCCTCCCCTAAAACTTCTGGACACCACGGAAACACTCTGTGGCGCCCGATAGTCACACCCATATGCGGACGGAAGAAGAACACGAGCGACCCGAAGACATGGTCGAAGCCCCCGGCGAAGCCGAACAGTCGGCTCGCAGCCTGGAACAAGAGGCCAACTCACACAACACTTTGCAAGGCTTGTTCGCCATGAACGACGACCGCCCGCCGGAGGACTCGCAAGACCGAGGCAGCGAAGACGAGAACCGCGAGAAAGGTCACCCTATTCCCTGATATTTAGCCCGCCATCTGTACTGTGCCGTCGCGGTTCAGCGTATAACGTTGGCCGCGCCAGCTGATGGATCTACCAAAGAATCCCGCCATCCAGAACGCAAATCCAACTGCATCCTGCAGCGGCAGCAGCATCCAGGGCACGCCTGCGCTTAAAACTCTTACCGATACCATCCAGGCCGAAACCGCGCGGAGCAGAACTGTTACGATCAGCACCGGCCAGCATCTGGGGACCATCACGCAGGTCAGCAGCCCCACTGGTAACGCGTGAGTGAAGAACTGTCCCACGTAGCCCCAAGGACGGGATCTCCGGGTTGTCCGAGCCCAGCGCAGCCGGTGCTCGAAGTTCTTGGCCATCGACTCGCTCCCTATTCGGTGCTCCACCACGTAACTCGACAGGCGGACTACGAAGCCCAGCTCTGCGGCGATCCGTCCCAGCATAAAATCTTCCGAACTCAGGTAATCTTTCACCCGTTCGATGCCGCCTAAAGCTGTGAGTACATGCTTGCGCGCGACAATCGTGGGCCCGACTGCAAACCTGGTCCCTTCCATCATGACGGCCGTAAACAGCCCAGCGTGGAAATCCGTATTCATCCCGACGGCTTCCAGCTTCGACCAGAAGGCGCTCCCCGCGACAGCGCGATAAGGGCATGTCACCAGCCCGAGACGGTGGTCACTGAACTCGGCCGCCAGACTGCTACAAAAGTCTTTGCCGACACGGACATCGCTGTCGCTCATCACCACCAGCTCATTCTGCGAATGCTCCAACATGCATTGCAGGCTGAAAACCTTGGCGTGCGGGTACGGCGGCTCTCCGGTAAAAAGCAATTTCGAGCGAACGCCCGGAAATTCGAGGGCCAGCCGCCGGACTACTTCCACTGCGGGATCCCACTCGTGACGCACCGCGAACAGCAGTTCGTATTGCGCGTAGTCCTGTTCGAAGAAACTGCGCAGGTTTTCCTCCAGCCCCTCGTCCAGTCCGGCCAAAGGCTTCAGAATGCTGATGCGGATGCTCTCGCTACAGATAAACGGGCACTGGGCGCGGGCATGCCTCATCGCCGCGGCAATGGCAAGCATGCAATACACCCAGCAGCCCAACAACACGCAGGCTGCCAGTAACAATTTATTCTTCTAGACTCTTCCCCAAATTTAGGTGAGAGAGACGCACGACAAAGTCGTCCACTCCCGTACAACCTTGATCGCCATGCTTCCGGTTACGGACAGCAACCTGCCCGGCCTGAGCCTCGCGATCCCCCACAACAAGCATATACGGAATTTTTTGAAGTTGCGCTTCCCGTATCTTGAAGTTGATTTTGTCACTGCGTTCGTCAATCTCTGCGCGTAATCCGGCCGCGAGCAATTTCCGCTGAACCTCACGCGCATATTCGTTCTGCCGGTCTGCAATCGGCAGCACGATTGCCTGTACTGGCGCCAGCCATACCGGAAACGCACCTGCGTACAGCTCAATCAGGTACGAAACCATGCGCTCCATCGTGCTGATGATGGCGCGATGAATCATCACCGGGCGGTGCTGCTGTCCGTCTGCTCCGACGTATCCGAGCTCAAATCGATTCGGAAGATGAAAATCGATCTGAATTGTCGAGTACGTCTCCTCATGCCCCATCACATCCGCAAGCTGAATGTCCAGCTTCGGCCCGTAGAACGCCGCCTCACCAGGCCCTTCCACATAGGGCAGACCCAGCGAGTCCATCGCCTCGCGCAACACGCGTTCTCCCAGTTCCCACATCTCGTCATTCGCTACATACTTTTCAGTGTTCGCTTTGTCCCGCAGCGAGAGCCGGTAGCTGTAATTCTTAATCCCCAGATCCTTGTAAGCCCGCTCCACGAGCCGCATAACGCCCGTGAATTCTTCCTTGATCTGGTCAGGCGTGCAGAAGATATGCGCATCGTTCAGCGTCATGCACCGCACGCGGCTCAGTCCGCTCAGAACTCCGGACCGCTCGTACCGGTACATCGTGCCCAGCTCCGCGAGCCGGACCGGCAGATCGCGATAGCTCCGCATCTTCGACTTGTAGATCAGGATATGGTGCGGGCAGTTCATCGGCCGCAAGACCATCCGCTCGGTCTCCAGATCCATCGGCGGAAACATGTCCTCGTGATAGTGCTCCCAGTGCCCCGACCGCTCGTATAACTCCACTTTGGCGAGGTCCGGCGTGTACACGTGTTGATAACCCGCTTGCCGCCCCAGGTCCAGAATGTATTCCTCCAGCACGCGTCTGACGGTCGCGCCTTTCGGAAGCCACAGCGGTAATCCGGCGCCCACCAGTTCGTTCACGGTGAACAGTTCCAGATCTTTCCCGATGCGCCGGTGATCGCGTTTCTTGGCCTCCTCCAGCCGGTTCAGGTAATCATCCAGTTCCTTCTTCGTGAAGAAAGCGGTCCCGTAGATCCGCTGCAACTGCGGATTTTTTTCATTTCCCTTCCAGTACGCTCCCGCAATGCTCAGCAGCTTGAACGCTTTCAACTTCTCCGTTGAAGGCACATGCGGACCGCGGCAGAAATCGATGAAGTCCGGACCTAATGTATATTCCGAGAACACCTCGCCCGCGCGCTCATCAATCAGCTCGCGCTTCATCCAGTCGTCTTCGTACTTCGCGCGCCCTTCCGTTTTGGGCGTCATCTTCCGCTCGAACGTCAGGTTCTTAGCCTGCAGTTCGCGCATCCGCGCTTCGATTTTTTCCAAGTCCTCGGGCGTGAACTTGGTCGCACGCTGGAAGTCATAGTAGAATCCGGTCTCGGTCGGCGGCCCGATTCCCAGTTTCGTTTCCGGAAACAGTTCGAGAACCGCCGCAGCCAGCAGATGCGCCGTCGAATGCCGGTACACGTGCAAAGCATCCGGGCTTTTGGTCGTCAGAATCTCCAGTTGCGAGTCCGTTTCGAGCGGACGTGTCAAATCAAACAGGTCGCCGTTTACGCGTGCGACAATCGCATCATTCGCCAGACGGGGGCTGATTTTTTGCGCGACATCGATCGGCCTCGTACCTTGCGGCACGGCCTGCTGACTGCCATCCGGCAGTGTGACGGTAAGGCTGCTCATGCTGAAAAACGGGTAAATTCGAGGGTATCAGAGGCTTCTTCCGCCCTCGCCCCCACTCGGCAGCAGAAACTCAGCCCTACTCCTTTCCCGGGCTCGCCGGCTTTTCGCTGCCAGGCGGCACAATGCCCTTTAGCCTGAGATAAGTCACCATGTTGCCGTAATGCTCGTCCGTATGGCCTGTATTGATGGAAAGAACCGTAACACGCGCCACATTGTAGTTCATGAACTTCACCGTTTCGCTGCCCTTTGTGTCGGTCATACCGGAATATGCGTTGTCGCAGTAAGCGACCGCCTCCTTCAGCGCCGCCACTAGGTCTGCCTTAGAGGTTTTAGTCTTCTCGATTGCTTTACCCGGGTTCGTCTCCCCTGAAGCTAAAGAACAAAACCCGTACTGTGCGTCCGCCACATGTCCCACCAGTTGTCCGAAAGTGCGAACGTCGGCTGTCGGCTTAAACGAATAATCCGCTTCAGGCATTTTCTGGGCGGCGGCCACGACTTCTGCGCTCACAAATTGGTAGAAGCCCTTTTCACTCGCCGAAATCGGATTTGCCGGTGGCGTCGCAGACTGCTGCTGTCCCAGCAATGGAAGAGCGGCGGCCGAAATAAGCACGAAACAGACTTTCTTATGCATGTGCACCTCGCGAATAATCTCTGTAACGAGATTTCATAACAAGAAGTTCCACGCTAAGCCCGGGTTCCTCATTTCTGGACCTTCAGACTGCTCGACACTGACCTGACTTACCGTCAACGCCTCCTACGCTCTTCTGAACGCGGCTGGGGACTAACGAAACGCTATAGTTGACGATCACCGGGATTAGCTGGGGCACGAAACCGGCCCCGGATGTTCACCAGCGCTATCTAACTCACTCAGATTATTATCCAGGTTGATAACGCCTTATTGTCCCTGGCGCCTTATTGCTGTTGTTTACCATTTCGAAACTCTACGGTAACAACCAACCGCACGTGAATGCTCAAGCAGATTTATTGGTCACGCGATTGCTTGAGCCTTTTCAAGGCAGTTCGTAAAGAGGTTCAACACCATGGACGCAAACTTAGCCGTCCAAAGCAGTAAGGTCGCCAAGGAAATCATCGACACCTTACGTCTCTATCGATTCCAACTTCAGTGCCGCAAGCGCAAACGAGGTTCTCCATACGCGCTCGCTCAAAGCAGAAACATCCAGCGAAGGAGATTTCCCATATGAATGGACCTCTGCTTGCCAGCGCGGCGCTGTTTGACCAGCAGGTACTCGGGTACGCTGCGCGGGTTTTTTGCATGGCGGTCTCGCTGGGCCTTTTTGCTTTCGTCCAGGAATCAAAGCCAGCTAGAGCTGCGACAGGTGAATCCGCTAGAGTGCCGATTTTCCATGATCACTTCGACGGTGGTTCGCTCGACAGCAGCAAATGGATGATTGAAAACCGTCCGGCAAACGGCACTATCCAGGGCCACAAAGGCTTCTTCACTCCTGAGAACGTCGACTTCTCCCCTGGGATGCTCCGTTTAAAGCTGGTGCAGAGCACGACGGCCGATGGCATTGTGTCCTACGGCGCTTCCATCCAATCGAAGGAAAAGTTCAGCTATGGGCAATACCAGTTCGTCATGCGCATGGCATCGACCTCCGCGACCCCAAGCGGCCGAGGGAGCGAGCTCAGTGGCAGCGTCTCATCTGCTTTTATATTCGTCAACAACGCCGAAACCGAGTTGGATATCGAGTACCTGGGAGACCGTGCCGGCCTGCTGCACCTAAGTAACTGGCGCAATACCGAGCCGAGTCAGCATCCATCCGGTGGCTTCGAGGGCTTCAACGATATTCGCCAATACGAGAAGATTCCGTTCCGCGGTGCCGCCGATGCATTCCATATGTACGTCATCGAATGGAAGCCCAGTGTCGTGAAGTGGTACATCGATGGTAAACAAGTTGCCTCACATGACACCCACGTGCCTGAGGCGCCTGCCTACATCAAGTTGAATCTCTGGGGTACGAACCGAAAGGAATGGGGCGGAGTCGCCACACCTGGCACCGCCCGCTATATGTACATCCGCAACGTGTCTTTTAGTCCGATGGAGTAAGCAATGAAGAGTTCAATCGTAAGGCCAATTGGTCATATTGACGGCCGGCTAGAGTTGCTCAACCAAGCGATCTCTAGTAAGGAAGACTTCGAGTACGCAGCTACCAAGCTCGCGCTGCTGCTCATGCGCAAGATCGACTTGCGTTACTTCGACGTGCAAAAGATCGCAGGCAAGCTACATGCTCTCGATTCCGCGATCGCGCAGTCATTTGTCGATGCACACAGCACGTTAACGTGCTCTTCACCTGGGCACGAGCGACAGAGTTCTGAACGATTCCGCAGACATTATCTGAATCGCCTGATTGAAAACGGGAAGGTGTAAGTTGTACTCACTTCTCTGGGTCATGGTGGCCGTGCCGCTCCTGGTGCAAGTCATCCGGTTCGCCGTCATCTTTTGGGTGAAGTTGTTCAACCCGAAAAGTATCGGTGTGGTGAAGGACTACAACCATCAGCCCACCGTAAGCGTCATTCTTCCCTGCTTCAACGAAGGGGGAGCGGTCTACGGAACGATTCGGAGCATCTGCGAAAGCGACTACCCGAAGGACAAGATTCAGATCTGCGCCCAGGATGACGGCTCTACCGACAACAGCTTCGATTGGATCATGAAAGCCCGGCAGGATTTCGGCTCTATCGTGGAGCCGGCTAAGAACGAGAGGAACATCGGAAAGAGTCACACGTATCTGCGGGCAATGGACCGATGCCGGAACGAAGTCGTCGTTATCGTCGACTCCGATATCATCCTCGGCAAGAACTGTATCCGCGAGTTGATGGCTGCGCTAGGGGATAAGCGCATAGGAGCGTGCGGCGGTCCGGTCGCTGTGCGCAATCCCCGCGACAACGGCCTGACAGCGTTTCAAGTCTACTTCTATTATTTCTGGTTCAAGCTGGCAAAGATCGCCGAGTCGTACACCAGAAACGTAGGCTGCATCGGCGGGTACATGCTGGCGATACGCAGGAGTTTACTGCGGGAAATTCGTCCGGAAATCGAAAACCGCAACTGGTGGGGCGTGCCCATCAAAAGCGGTGAGGACAGATTTCTGACACACCAGGTCATCCTCCGGGGTTATGGCACGTACATGAACGACAAGGCTATGTGCTGGACCACCGTCCCCAGTACCTTTCATAAGTTCTGGGTCCAGCAGTTGCGTTGGCGACGCAGCGGATTACGCGATTTCTTCTTTACCGTCCGCATCCTGCCCAAACACGTTTGGCATCTGCATCCCGGTTCTCTGTATTCGAATTTTTTCGTACCGATCACGACCCTCATCTGCTTGATCAAGATCTTAAGTCAGTTCCTGAAGACCGACCCGATTGACTGGATCAATGTCGGAATCCTGCTCGTTTTCATAACGCTGTCGTTTGTCGTGATGGCGATCGTGAATCACTCTTACCCGGAACAACGGGTCACAAACCCGCTCAAGGTGCTGGCTTTCGGCACCTGGTGGATCGCCAGCGGGCTCTTCATGACGGTTCTGGCTCTCTTTACTTTGGACTCTGACAGTTGGGGAAATCGATAATGGCTGACCAAGGTTCCGTTTTTTCAGATGCTTTCACCTGCGCGCCCCCGATTACGCATGCCGCTTCTACGGCCAGCAACATCGGTCTTATGCTCGTCCGGAGATCCTTCATCTGGCTATACCGGATCGCTGCGATCTTGACTCTCTATGGTGTGCTGGCGGGAGTATTCGGCTATTGCTTCTTAATGGGCTTCTATGCCTTCGACTCCTCTTGGGTGGTGCCCGTCATAGTCTCGCCGTCGGACGACAAAAGTCTGGACTGCATGCTCAAGATCGTGCAAACGAATACAGAGGCTGAGACTCTAGAACTGAACGTCCAGAAGCTACAGCTTAGCCTGCCGGAGTTCCGTCGCCATCGCCTGGCCTTAATGAAACTGGAGCCGCAACTCGCGGCGGCCCTGGGTCGCGAAAGGACACATAATCTTTCAACAGGACAGGAACTTGTCCATCTGAACGAGCAGAAGCACGATGACAACCTGAAGACTGCCTCCGTTATGGAACAAGTGAAGGAAACCGAAAGCCAGATCGAGAAAGATTTGAAAGCCGGCCTGATCACGAAGGGAGATGCCGCGGTCGCATACACTTCGCTGAATCAAGCTAAGAGCACCTTCACAGACGGCCGGATCGCAGAGGTCGTGATGAAGGACACGATTCTTCAAAAGAACACAACCAACACGATGATCGTCGACACGCTGGCGAAGCAAGCGGATCTGATCTCACAGGTTTCGCAGCTTGCGATCACGATCGACGCCACCGAGGACCAGATCAAGACCGAGCGGGACCAGATAGTCAGCATGCGTCGGGCCGTCGAGACAGCGCAGGAGACACCGTATTACATGGCGATCACCCAGGGGCGCAAGGTGAACTTCGCATTCGTGCCGTACGACAACCGCGAATCGGTGCGGATCGGAAGTCCGGTCTATGACTGCTACCTGAATATGGTCGTCTGCCGGCCGGTGGGAACGGTGAAGCGATTATTCCCTGGAGAGGAGCATACAACTCATCCGCTGTTCCGCAGCGATATGCGCGGATTCCTCGCCCAGATCGAGCTCACAGAGCCCCAGTCCGCCGAATCCAAAACGCTCATGCTCAACCGCAAGCCGTTGCTCTTTTAGGAGACGCCATGCTCAAGCGATCACTTCCGCGAGCGATTGCCCGGCTGCTTGCGGGCTTCAAATTGGGGCTCGCGCTGGCGGCGTATCTAGGGCTGATCTCCTTTGCGGCATCTGGGCAAAACGATGAAGCCGACAAGGCCTTTTGCACCTACACCACCGAACAGGCTTTGGCGCAGCGCGATCTGTTTCGCACCCCATCGCTGACCGTCAGTCCCACGCAGCCGAGCATTGGAACGGCGCCGCAGCTCATCGTTGGCGTCACCAGCAAACTCTCGGATGTTCGAAAAGCTTCATTAACTTTGAAGGCTGCCCACGCAAACTGTGGTTTGTACACGGCGACGACGGAGGCACAGATCCATATCCTTTACGCCATGCCGAGCATCCAGAAAGAAGTGCTTCTTAACCGTTTACGGCTCATCCAGACAACGTCGGATACACTCAATGCGCTGATCTCCGAGGATATGAGATTAGTGAACGCTCACAACCTTACGATGCAGGCGGTATACGTGCTCGAGAGTGCGAAAGTGCGCTTGGATGCGGACCGTACGGCTACGCTCGCAGATCTCGCTTCGGCGTATGTCCCGGAGCAGCTCAGTAGCGTGCCGTTACGCACTTTAGTTGCTGAAAAGCTGGAGAACGAAGATCAAGCCCAGAAAGCCGAAGTCAAGCTGCTGAAAGAGGGTAGTTGGGATATTCAATTCGATGCCGGAGTTCATCAGCCCTTGTCCTCGAACTGGAATAGCGCGACCACGAATCATCCGGGTCCATACGCAGGTGCTAACTTTACGTACAATTTTGGGCGGAAAAGCAGCGCCAGACACTTCGATAACTCGGTTGTTGCACACAACGAGTGGAAGAAAACGCAGTTCGATGATGTGGCAGCGCAAGCGGCTCTACTGAAGAAGCAGATCCAGGATACGATCCATACTCAGACAGAGCAGCTTAACATCTTGTTTGACCATGAAGGGGACATTGAGAAAAATCTCCGAGCTTTCGACGGCGTGGACACGAACAACGCGATAGGCTTCAGAAACAACTTGCTGGCGGATCGATTGATGCTGCGGTTGGACATCGACGACGTGAGATTTAGGCTGACCCGACTCGAACAGTACCTTGCACGCAATTTTTAGATCAGCAACTGACGTATAATGCCGCCCGGAAGCGTGTCACGGAACTGTGCGGGCGCACACAACGCAGCAAAAGCGCCGCGCGATGTCGACGCGTTCGCCACCCGGGAGAGGTGAGCTCGCTCGTTGAACGCTCGATAACCATTTAGCTTCGCTGTCGGTCATATCTACGTGACCCGAGGAATCCGGCCGCCACGGCTGCCAGCCCGAGACTCGCGAATAGCCAACTCCCCGGCTCGGGAACAGAACTGACTTGGGCTCCGGTCAAAGTGAACGGTTGTCGCGCGCCCGGATTCGTCAATGTGAATTGATACGTGGCGCTTACCGGTATGTCGAATATTAGATGCGATGGTCTTGCAGGTCCAGTACACGGGTCGCAAAAATATCCCTGAGCACTACCCGGGCCCACGACGCTCACCACATCTCCGGCTGAAAGTCCTGTGTCGCTCGGCGTGACTATGACTGATGATCCAAACACCACCTCACCGTCACACGGCTTGCCATGTATTGTCGCGTCGTAAGTACACGGATCACCCTGATAGGTGAAGTTGCCCCCAGCGCTGCCAACGCCAAAGTCTATTGCTCCTACTGGTTCACCTGGCGCAAAGAATTGGTTGCCCTCCGGCCCTGCAACGAACGGTCCGCCGAAACTGAACGATGAATCCGAGCTTCCGCTGCAGAAGCCTCGTGAGCTGGGATCCGTCCGACTACATGTGGCTTGAAAACTGTCGGCGCTAGCCAGCGCCGCGGTCAATAAGAATATTCATAGAACACTTCGGTTGATACGTGTTCCTCCTACGCGCGGTGTCACTGCGCGCTGACGTGGAACCCGGGACCGCGTCTCTCATAATGCGCCAAAAACAGCACCGCTGATTACGTCCGAGCGGGCTCATCCGCAGCCCACGCGAAGCGTCGCGATTGCGTGCGCGCGCTGCGGGGCGTAAAATTTGTGCGGCTTTTCTCTGCAGTGCTGGTTTCGGGTGGCGACGTCATCGTTGACTGTCTA
>JAFAUR010000385.1 GCA_019243205.1 Acidobacteriaceae bacterium
GGGTACGCCCAGATGCGAAATACTCACTCGCTGCCCGCACAACAGCGCAAAATGCGGGCAAGCCGTTTTCGCGACGCTCTCGAGCAATAACCTTCCAACCGCGACGTACGGGATCCGGTTCTCCTGATCGTCGAGCACAGCAAGGTCAAGTCCTGCGCTGGTCAGCACTTTGGCCGGGTCGGCTCCCAGTTCGTGAAGCACGCCCGGAATCACTACCATGGGTCCCACCCGCTGGCTACTTTCTTCAGCCGGCGAGTATCGCGCCACATATTCCAGTGATCCTGCCATGGACTGATTAGTTGGCCCGCAATCGCCGCGAACGGCCAACGTCAATGTCAAGAAATGTCAAGCGCGTACCCTAGCGCTATGCGAATTTCCAGTCTACGTGAGGCGATTCGATCCGCCGAGTGTCGAGGAGTCGAGTATCAGGTCGCCCGTAACAAATGAACAATTCTTCAATAATTATCGAAACTCCCCTGCAACTGTTCGAGCATCTGCTCAGCGAAGCGAGGACGGGCGCGGAGAATGTTACACCGGTCCTTCTGGAATTGAGCCAGGTCACCGAAGACCCGGACATAAAGGAAGCCCTGGAAGCGCGGATTTTCGTTTCGAACAACATTCTGGACAGGCTGGATCAGTGCTTCAAGCTAATCGGCGCGCGACCGACAAAGCTGGGCGGACGTCTGCAGGACTTGTTCATTGAAGAATGTCGTCTGGAACTCGCGGAGATACGCTCCCCGACTGCCAGGCGTCTGTACGTCCTGGCCAAGGCTAATCAACTCATTCACCTACGCATGGGCGAGTACTCCGGTGTAATCGAGTGCGGAGAAATGACTGGCCATTGCGGCGTCCGCCTGCTGCTCGATACTTGCCGTACCGACGACGTTTGCTTCACCGAACTAACGAAGCGCTTGATGCGAAATATTGTCGAGGGCAATGGAGTCCCGTCAGCAGTCGTACACATGCAAGGCTTAAAGCCTGACTGAGATAGGTCGACCAAGAGCCCGCTTCTTAACCTGCATTTAATAAAAGCCGCCTCGTTCGTCGTTTTCTCGAAAGGATTTCTGCAAAGGAAAAGGAATAAAGGAATTTTCATAGGGAGGAGAGAGAAGATGTATTTCACTAATGATTCGATGCTGCCCGAGAACCAGCTGCCGCTGATCATCACGGTAGCGCCCTACGGACCACAATGGCTTCCCAGCGACTACCCCGAAGACATCCCCGTAACCTGGGAGCAACAAACGCAGAAAGCCGTTGATTGCTACAACGCCGGCGCAACGGTGCTGCATCTCCACGTCAGGGATCCGGAGACCGGTCATGGATCGAAAAATTTCACCGAGTTCAACGAACAGATTGCGCGCCTGCGCAAAGCCGTACCGAAGATGATAATCCAGGTCGGCGGTTCCATCTCGTTCGCTCCGGCCAACGATCACGAAAAGGCGCACTGGCTCGGCTACGACACGCGCCACATGCTGGCAGAACTTAATCCGAAACCGGATCAGATTACGATCGTTGTCGGCACCACTCAGATGAACATCCTCGACCTCACCACGCCCGACGACGTTGAGGGAACACAGCTTGCCAATCCCGCGATGCAGGCCGCTTATCAGAATATGGTCGCCGACGCCAATCCCGAATTCTACATCGAGCATCTCAAGCGCCTGCGGAAGAACGGAATTCAGCCGATGTTCGCGATGGCGCACGTCCACACTCTCGAAGCAATCGAGCATCTCATCCGCACAGGCGTGTACATGGGTCCGTTGAATCACACGATGACCGCTCTCGGCGGCGCGGGTGGATGCGGCCGCAATCCCTTCGATTTCATGGAATGGGTCCGCCGTGCGCCTCACGGCTCCGTCGCAACCTACGAATCACTCTGGCGGACCGTGGCGCCGTACGCCGCTATGGCAGTCGCGCTCGGCATCCATATCCGCGTCGGCATCGAGGACAATCAGTGGCGGCGCAAGGGTGAACGCATGACCTCGGTGCAACAGGTTGAGCAAGTTGTACGAATCGCAAATGAACTGGGCCGCAAAGTCGCAAATGGTGACGAAGCGCGTCAGATCCTCAAGATCGGCACATGGTACGACAGCCCAGACGAGACGCTCGCTAGCCTTGGTCTCCCGCCTAATCGTAAGGAAGGTCAACTGGGCTTCATCGTGAAGGAGACCGACGGACGGCCGCACCCGCCAGCAGCTTCATCGGATGGACACCCGATCGCGGGCCAGTTTGCTGCGCAGTAGTACAGCTGCGAAGCGCGCGGCGGTCGTTGGCTGACCGCCGCGCTGTCGAGCGGGCGATAGCTCCCGCGCCGCTCTTCGCGAATCGTCGGAGAAGCTCGTTATGACGGAAATCGTCGAAGCCGCTAATCTGGACCAAATTTCACCGGGGACGGGCGCCACAGTTAACGTTGCCGACAAGGAAATCGCGATCTTCAATGTCGACGGCGAAATCGATGCGATCGGTGACTCATGCCCTCACGCGGGCGCATTTCCCGGAGCGGGCAAACTAAACGGCAGAAACGTTACACGCCGCACGCATGGCTTGCGATACGACATAACCACCGGAAGTCACAACCGGCGGCTTCGGAGTTGTGTCCTACCCAACGACGGTGGTGAACGGAAGGATTCTGATCCCGCTCGATTAAAGAACCGCGGATATTCAGCCGGCGCGCACCGCGGCCAGCAGACTGATCATGGAGAGCACCAATATGGCGACCTCAAGCGATAAGGAGACTGAAGCGACTGGCGGCAGTCCCAGAGAAACGGGTCCGTGGGACGACGCTCTGGCGACTCTACAAGAGTGGGATCCGCAATGGGCGGCGATCTGCGAGAAAATGACGACCAATCCGTGGACTTCAGGCGTTCTGCCGCACAAGACCGTTGAATTGATCGGCGTCGCGCTTAATGCAGCCTGTACCAACCTCAATCCCGATGGCACGCGACGTCATATCCGTGCGGCGCTTCGAGCAGGGGCCAGCCGCGAAGAAATTCTGATGGTGCTGAAGATGGCGTCGGTGATGGCGATTCATTCGTGCAGTCTAGGGGCACCTATTCTCCTGGAGGAAGCGAAGGCAGCTGGAGTTAAGCCCTCGCGAAAAGAAACGGTCGCTACGCCGGCCTGCGAAAAGGCCCGTGCGATGGGCCAGTGGAATGACGCGTGGAATCCGTTCGTCGAGCTCGATCCGGCCTGGACCGACCAGTTCATGTCGACCGGCGGGTCAATCTATGAAAGCAGAATAGTGAGTCCGAAGGTGGTCGAGTTGCTGAGCATCGCGTTCGACGCGTCCTATACGCACATGTATGCGCCCGGTATCCGACGCCACATCAAGGCAGCCCTCCAGGTGGGTGCGACCATGGAAGAGATTATGGAAGTGCTCAAGCTGTGCGTGGTTCAGGGTGTTCAGGCGTGCAACTTGGGCGTACCGATTCTGGCCGAGGAACTCACGAAACTTTCGAGTGAACGACATCGGTCAGGAGGGAACCACTAAGCCAAGGGCAGGAACAGACTCGCGCGTCCACGATCCGGGTTGGGGGTGATACCAAGTGGCAATGAACGTGTCGTTTCAAGACCGTGTGAGGGCTGCCCCCGCGGCAACGGCCAAGCTGGCGAC
>JAFAUR010000387.1 GCA_019243205.1 Acidobacteriaceae bacterium
TGGCAACTTCATCAGCGGGATGGGTTCGGATTTCCGCGATCTGGACAACGATGGCCGCCCGGATATTGCGCTGGTTGCGCTGAACAATCAGACGTTCCCGCTTTATCGCAATACGGGCAAGGGCGACTTCGAAGAGATCACGGCAAAGAGCGGTATGAGCGCCCTGACCCGGCCCATGTCAGCTTACGGAATCGGAGTCTTCGATTTCGACAATGACGGGTGGAAGGATCTTTTCATTGCGCGCGGGCATATCGATGCCCTGCCCTCACTCGGTGAAGCCATCGATCAGTTCAACACAGTGATGCGCAACTTGGGCTCTGCCACGAAATGGTCCGCGCTGACTGAGGAGGCCGGCTTCGATGCCCTGCCACCAGCCCGGCATCGCGGATGCGCCTTCGGTGACCTGGATGGCGATGGCCGTATCGACGTTGTGGTCACAGCCCTGGCGCGACCCGCAGAGGTCTGGATGAACCGCAGCCCAAGCGCTGCGCACTGGCTCGATATCGCCTTACAAGGAACCCGCAGCAACCGCGACGGAATCGGAGCCGTTGTTAAGGTCGTGACGAAGACCGGCACACAATGGAATCACATGACGACGAGTGTCGGTTATGCGTCCTCGAGCGACGGGCCGGTACACTTCGGGCTAGGCACCGATTCGGTCGCCTCAAGTATAGAAATTCGATGGCCGTCGGGCATCGTGCAAACACTCGCAAACGTGCGAGCCGACCGCGTGATCTCCGTCGCGGAGCCCGGCCGGTGATTCGCGTTATCGGCGCGCTGATTCCCGTACTGACAGGCATTGCGCTCTCGGTTGAGCCGGTGCCGATTCGATTCGAATATCATCCCATCCCGTTCCGCCTCGATACTGATGAGACGCCTCTACGGCATGTACCCGCCGCAATGGCAGGAGGGGTCGCGGTTTTTGACTACAATGGCGACGGCCGGCCCGATATCTTTTTCACCAACGGCGCCGATATCGCGACGTTACATAAGAACTCATCAAAATACTTCAACCGCTTGTTCCGCAACGATGGGAATCTGCACTTCACAGACGTAACAAAGGCAGCAGGCCTCGAGGGCAGCGGCTATGATATCGGAGTTGCCGTTGCCGATTACGACAATGACAGTCATCCGGACATCTTCGTAGCCGGAGTTCACCGCAACACTCTCTATCACAACAACGGGGACGGCACGTTTACGGACGTGACATCAAGCGCTGGATTGGCCCATGCCGATGCCCAATATGGTCCGCAGTGGGCAGTCGGTGCTGCCTGGCTGGATTTCAACAACGACGGATTGCTGGATCTGTTTGTCTTGAACTACCTGCAGTGGGATTACAATCATGAGCCTCGCTGCCAGCAGGCGGGAAAAGAATTCTATTGCCACCCGAAGTTCTATAAAGGCCTGCCGAATCAGTTATTCCTGAACAACGGAGATGGAACATTTCGGGATGTATCGGAGTCGAGCGGTATTCGCGCGCAGGTCGGCAAGGGCATGGGGGTAGCGGTCGCCGATTACGATGGCGACGGGCTGCCGGACCTGTTTACGACCAACGATGGCTATTACAACTTTTTCTTTCATAACACCGGTGGAAAGCGCTACGAAGAGGTCGCGCTCGACGCAGGTGTATCGCTGGTCGAAGATGGGCGATTCATCAGCGGCATGGGTGTCGATTTTCGGGATATCGATAATGACGGGCTGCCGGACATCGTTTTCGTCGCGCTCGACAAAGAAACCTTTCCAATCTTCAGGAACAGGGGCCACGGCGGCTTCGAGGAAGTGACGAAGACTACCGGGATGGCCAAACTGTCGTGGAATATGGTTGGTTACGGCGCGGGCCTGTTCGATTTTGACAATGATGGTTGGAAGGACCTGTTCGTCACCCGGGGCCATATTAATGCCGATACGTTCGGAGCCGACGTCATCGATCAGTCGAATACGGTGATGCGAAACCTCAACGGAAAAACCTGGCAAGCATTGACCGAAGAAGCCGGGTTTACAGCCCACGCTCCCGCACGGCATCGCGGTTGCGCGTTCGGAGACCTGGACGGAGATGGACGGGTGGATGTGGTCGCTACTGCCATCGGCCGGGAAGCCGAGCTTTGGATTAATAAAAGCAGTCCGCCTGCCCACTGGCTGGACGTTTCGCTTCAAGGGAGTAAGAGCAATCGGGATGGAATGGGAGCTGTCGTCAAGATAATGACCAGGTCGGGCTCCCAGTGGAATCACATGACAAGCGCCGCCGGTTACGCGTCCTCGAGCTATGGACCCGTCCATTTCGGCCTCGGAGCCGATGCGTCAATCGATTTGCTCGAAGTGCGCTGGCCCTCGGGAATCGTCCAGCGGCTTCAAAAAGTCAGCGCCGACCGGATCCTCACCGTGAGGGAGTCGCCGAACTGAAGATGGCCAGCTCGTCTTCGGGATTCTTCGTTTGCCGACGGGTCGCGCTGTCCCGTTCGGTTGCCATGAGCCTGTCTACAATCTCTCTTTCCCGTTTTGCATCTTCCCTTCGCTTGGCGCGCATGTAG
This sequence comes from Acidobacteriaceae bacterium, assembly GCA_019243205.1. Taxonomy (GTDB): domain Bacteria; phylum Acidobacteriota; class Terriglobia; order Bryobacterales; family Bryobacteraceae; genus Bog-105. Next base: position 2,529 of record JAFAUR010000387.1, read on the forward strand.
AGCGTCGACAGCTGCACGTGTGCGTCGGTCGCGTCAGGTTTACGGGCAACAACCTGTTCGAAATTGGCGATTGCGGCCGGGTCGTCTTTTAACGCCGCTTGTAGATTTGCAACTTCGTAACGTGCTGACAGTGATGAGGGATCGATCTCGAGAGCGCGTTCCAGATACGGTTTGGCGCCTTCGGGATTCTGATCCATTCGCAGCAGGAGCGTGCCGAGGCGCAGATTTGCGTCGAAATCGCTCGCATTTAGTTCTAGGGCTTTGCGATAAGCAGCTTCAGCCTTTTTCAGATCGCCTGTCGCTGCGTTCGCCATTCCGCTCAGTGTCCATGCGGCAGCATTGGCGGGGTCCAAACGGGCTGCTTCGTCCGCGCTTGTTTTAGCTTCCTTGTAGTCGGTCAACTGTAAGTGAGTGAGTGCGGAGAGCAGGTATGCATTTGCGTCGTTGCGAGCCTTCGCAACCCCGTCCACAAGCTTCACGCCCTCGCGAGCGCGTTGCAAACGGATGAGCGTTTCGCCTAACAGAAAGGCTGCATCCAGGTTCTCGCGATGGCTGTTCGCGAATGGCGAAAGGACATCGCGGGCATCCGAATAGCGGGACAGCTCGAATAAGGCGTTGCTGTAGAGCAGAGTAATCTGCGTGTCGCCTGGAGCGGCCCTGAGCGCAGCCCGGTAATTATCCAGCGCCTCCGCGGTCCGTCCTACCTGCATTTGAGCGGCGGCAAGGTTCGCGCGTGCCGGAACCAAATTAGGCGCAATCTTCAGAACACGCTGATATCCCGCAATTGCAGCTTCGATGTCGCCATGCTGTTGCGCGGAAAGAGCCTGATTGAAAATCGATTCGGGGTCAGGCTGTTGGGCGTTACAGAAGGACGCCGCTAAGACCACGGCCGCAGCGACACGCATCGCAACTGCCAGCATATCGGACGGGAAATGCGAAAGGGTAGCAGCTCCCTGCCGCCCTCTCGCATGCCTGGTCAGAAGTACAACTTTGCACGTAACTGGAAAATGCGCGGCGAATTCGCCTGGCTGGTGATGATGCCAAAGTTTGTTTGGCCGACCGTAAGAGCAGGCGGCGCGAGCTGGACGTGATTAAACAAGTTGAAGCTCTCGATCCCTAACTCCAGCTTGCTAGCTTCATTCCATAGCGGGAACTGCTTAAACAAAGAGGCACTCCAGTTGTTTGTTCCCGGTGCGCGTACATTGACTGTACGAGGCGCGTTGCCGTCCGCGTATTTGCACGGATACCACGGGTCCGTGAAGCACACGGCACCTGTCGATGTCACATATTGGTCTGCGGCTGTGACGTTGTGGGCAGCTCCTGAGGCGTTTGAAAAGTACTCCAGGGTGTTTTTGTAATTCGGCGCGATCTGCAGTGTAGCTGGATAGTTCGGCCGTTGATTGTAGTTGGGCGCGCTAGTACCGCCGTTCAAACCGAGAATCAACGGAGTTCCGTCGTCCCAACGGAAGCTGCCGTTAAGCTGCCAGCCGCCAAGCACTCCGTCCACCACGCGATTCCACCGGGATCCAAATTTCTTGCCCTTGCCAAACGGGAGTTGGTAGACCCATGAAACTTGGAAAATGTCGGGTATGTCGAAGTTGGAATACGACCTTTCGAGACGCAGATTGTTCGGATCCTGTACGGTCGATGGAACTCCATTATTCGTTAACGGTCCGCTGCTTAGATACTCATTCGATCCAGCAGTGGAGGCATCGTCAAGACTCTTCGAATGTGTATAAGTCAGCAAAGCCTGAAGACCGTCGGAGAAACGCTTTTCCACTCGTATCTGCAGCGCGTTGTAGATTGAATTCGCCCATGGCGGATCGATCGCCTGAAGGCCACTCGATCCCCAAAGACCTAAGGGATACTGCGGATACTGCAAATACTGGTTATACATCTGCCATGTGGGATTGTAGAAAGCATTCGAATACGGTGCGCCGCCTACTGACTGCGTAAGGGCCTGTCCTGCGGCTGCTAAGGGGAATGGCACGTTCCCGTTTAGCACACTCGCCTGTCCATTCACATACTCTTGTTGGACAAAAGCCGGGATGTGGTTAATTGAGTAGGTGTCTCCGCCGAAATACAGATGGGAACCCTTGCGTCCGACGTAATTAGCCTCTACGAGTACGTTCGACGGCAGTTGACGTTGAACACCAAAACTCCAGGATTGTTCAGATGGCAGAACATTCCAGGTTCGGATAGGTCCGGAGCCGGCATCACCACCTGGCATACCGGCAAGCTGATACTGGTACGTGCCGGATGGCGGGGCGATGCCGCCTGGGAACGGATTGCTCAGGTTCGCCGCGGGCGTGGTGTTATCGCTGCTCTGGTAAGCCTGAAAATTGATTTGCTGGATGTATCCTAGGAATCCCCCCTGTCCCGAACCGGCTCCCGCTGCACCGGCTTTTGAAGGATCGTAGTAGATGCCGTATCCCGCGCGAACGGTGGTCTTGTCGCCAATTCGGTAGGCAAGGCCGACGCGCGGCCCAAGCGCACCATAGTACGTGTTGTAAGGAGTTCGTGGAAGGCCGTTTAAGCCAGTAAACTCGAAAGATCCTTTCAGATTGCCTTGATTGCAGGCGGCGCACGGCGAATTCGTCGGCAATAATCCTGTCGCCTCCAACGGGCTGGGCACATTCGGATCAAAGTAAGTCATCTGGTTGTACCGCTCGGTGCGAGGCGCATCTACGTCATAGCGGAGGCCAAGATTCACCGTTAGCCGGCTGTTCACGTGCCAGTTATCTTGGATAAATCCGGAGTATTGCAAGCTCTGCGTCGCAGGCTGGTTTGCGATTCCATAGGCGCTCCAGCCTGTCGGAAAACCAACCAGAAAGCTGGCGAGAGAATCACCGCCCTGAGACGCCACCTGTGACGTCCCACCCTGCTGGAAATTAAAAACGCCACCCGGGATGCCGGGCTGATAGTAGTTAATACGATGAACGCGGAGCTCAGCGCCCACGTGCAGATCGTGATTGCCGGCCGTGTGCGCAACGGAAGCAATCAACTGAAGTACGTCGTTCCCGTTGATGATCGTACCCCAGCCCCCACTGCCGTAATTGCCGTAAGGCCCAAGCTGTACGACAGGGGCCGAGATCGTTCCCGATGCCAACATATAGCTCGGGAAACCGAGGCTTGTCACCGGGTTGAAGTTCGGATAAGACGCCGCAAGCCCGGGCTCGTCCTGAAATTGGTGGGTGTATCCCGCTGTCGCGGTCATCACAGTTGTTGGGTTGAAGGTATGTGTGTAGTTAAGTGAGCTAGTAATAACGCTCCCGGTAATCGTTCCCGCTGAATTTGATTCGAACACGTTTCCGAGGACGTTCGCCCCGTTCAAAGAATTGTCGTAACGTGTGCCCTCATGAACACTCAATTGATCTCTGTCCGTCAATCGCGCGTCGATTTTGATATCGAACTGATTCGGGTTATTGAAAGCGGATGCGGTTCCGTAGAAATTATGATACGGGTCATAACCTGGGGATCCCGGCGCAACAGTCGGCAGCGGAAAGTAATTATTGATGGACTTCAAAGCCACCGGGTTGATCAGGTTGCCGGCTACATTACGTACGATGTTCATTGTGCTTGGAAGCGGTGTGCCGGTCCCGTGGAGAGTCTGTCCTTGGTAAGCGTAGGTTAGTGCAGCTGGGGAACCGTTGGCCGGACTTGCATACCTCGCCAGATTGTTGAAGGGTATGGGTGTCGTGCGGAACGTGCCACCGTTGTACTGAACCAGATTCGCGTATGGATCGTATAGCTGGCCGGATTGCACCGAGCACACGCCCGCACTGTTGAACGTGCCGCCAGCCCGCCCGCACAGCTCGCCGAAATTACCAGCCCGCTCCGCCGCCGACGGGACGCCGGAGAAACGCGAGCCTGATGTAATCTGACGCTGGCCCTCATAATCGCCAAAGAAGAAGATCCGATCCTTTTTGATGGGTCCACCGAAGGTACCCCCGAAGTCGTTCCAGCGGTATTTAGGGTTGGGAGCGCCGTTCTTATTGTTGAAAAAGGAATTGGCGTTTAAAATGTCGTTCCGCCAGAACTCATAAGCGCTGCCGTGAAACTGGTTCGTTCCGGAGCGGGTAACCACGTTGATTACAGTGCCGCCGGTAAATCCATATTCCGCGCTGAAGTTGGTCTGCTCTACCCGGAATTCCTGGACGGCATCAACGCTGGGCGTAAATAGCGGGACGACGAAACCGCTGTTTTGCTCGTAATTTGTCGTGCTGACACCGTCAATCAGAATGTCAGATTGTGCGTTGCGGCTGCCGTCCGAGACAAAGTTGTTACCCGCAGAACTTCCGGCGCCGTAGGCTTGCCCTGTCGCCGGCGCCACACCAGGCGCTAGAAATGCGAGGTCGAAAACCTGCCGCCCGATGAGCGGCAGGGCATTGATGAAGGTTCGGTTCAGCGTCTGCCCTGTAACAGCATCCTCCGTTTGCAGCATCGGAGCGGCCGCCTCATTGACCGTGACGGTTTGACCGGCTGTAGCAACGGCGAGGGTCACGTCTGCATTGATGTTGCCACCCACTTCTAAAGCAATATTTGGACGCTCGTAAGGCGTGAAGCCTGTGAGCTCAACGCGTTGTGTATACGTGGCTGCGGGCAAACTGCGGATGGCAAAGAGACCATTGTTGTCTGTGACGCTAGTGTAAGTGAATCCTTTCGCCGTGTCCGTCAAGGTGACTCTAGCGTTGGGCACTACAGCCCCCGTTGGATCCCTGACCGTGCCCGCAACGGTGCCGGTGTTCAATTGCCCCCAGCAACTTAGGCACACTGCCATAACTACGAATACGTCCCATGTACGGCGAGGTACTTTGAGCATAGAACGTTGCTCCCCTCTAATCTGAACCTGTGTGTCCGATTACAGAAAAGTAACGAATGTTTCCTAGGTACTATTACCCGGAGGTTGCGAACGGTCGCGCCACGAAATGCGATCGCACCCGCCACGGCGCCGCCTCCTCGCGCCCTTTGACGGCAACAACAGTCTCAGGACGCGCCGAATAAGAGAGGATACGCGCGCCACGCTCGAGCAAATCTGCGGATGACGGCCTGACCCGACATAGCCGTATATTTCACGACATTACTGCGAAGCTCGCACTCTGCGAATATACTTGTGTGTTTTCACCTGGCAGATGGTTCATTGGCATCACTGTAAGTGTGAGCCTGTTGCAACTCGCCGCAGGAGCAAGTACCGAAATCAAAGTAGATCAAGTCGGTTATCTGCCGCAAGCGCGGAAATATGCAATGGTCGTACATGCAGATCATTCGGTGGCGGATAAAAACTTTGTCATTCGTCGTGCGGCAGACAAGTCAGTTGCATTCTCAGGCAAGTTGAGCGAAGCCGTTCTCGATCCCGACACAACAGATCAAGTTCAGATCGCCGATTTTTCCGGTCTTTCGCAAAATGGGAAATTCTATATCGACATTCCTGGAATTGGCCGCAGCTGGAATTTCTCTGTTGGGCCGGATGTGTTCCGCCGCGCATATTACCTGACGATGCGCTCCTTCTATGGTCAGCGGTGCGGAACAGCGGTCGATCTCGGGCCGGAGTTCGCTGGTTACAAACACGGCGCGTGTCATTTAGTAGGCGCGTACGATCCTTCTTCGGGGAAGACCGGTGAGCACGTTTCCTCGCATGGCTGGCACGATGCCGGAGACTACGGTAGATATGTTGTGAATTCGGGTATCACTACTGGCACGCTTCTCTGGACATGGGAGTTATATAGCAACAGGATCGGTAAGATGAACCTGAATGTGCCGGAATCGGGCAATCATGTTCCAGACATCCTGAACGAGATTCGATGGAACGTCGAATGGATGCTGAGCATGCAGGATTCCGATGGAGGCGTGTGGCATAAGCAGACAAGTGCGCATTTCTCCGGCTTCATCATGCCGGAAGACGACAAACTGACCAGTCTCGTGATCGGAACGGGAGAAAGTCCTTACAAGAGTTCCTGTGCAACCGGCGACTTCGCTGCAGTGACCGCGATTGCCGCGCGTGCATATAAGCCGTTCGACGCCGCGTTCGCCGAACGCTCTCTCAATGCCGCCAAGAACGCCTGGCGGTGGCTTAGCAAAAACCCAAACGTCACGTTCCATAACCCGGTAGGCATCACAACGGGCGAGTACGGCGATTCCCAGTGCGATGATGAGGCACTGTGGGCGGCCGTAGAGCTTTGGCGCACGAGTCGCGATGACCGATATTCGACTTATTTCGTCCAGCACTACGCCGCGTATCTCGATACCGTCAGCGCCACACGTCCGCAGTCGTGGGCCATGGTTGGGCCGCTAGCTCTGTTTGCGTACGTTCTTGGGAACGGTGCGGATCCCGCGGCCGTGAATGCAATCCGGGAGAAGACGGTTTCAGCTGCCGATGAGATCGTTCGTCGGACGAATCAACACGCTTATCGAATTTCACTGACTCCGCACGACTACATTTGGGGATCGAATGCTGTGGCTGCAAATTACAGCATGGATCTGCTGATCGCACATCGTATGATGCCGAATCAGGCATACTTTGACGCCGCGATGGAAAACCTGCACTACATCTTCGGGCGTAACACGTTTTCCCTTTCGTGGGTGACGCAATTAGGAGAGAATGCATTCCGCCATCCTCACCACCGGCCGAGCGTTGCGGATAACCTACAGCTGCCATGGCCCGGGCTGATGGCGGGCGGCCCGAATCCTGGCCGGCAGGACTCATGGATGAAAAAGTTGCTTAGCGCCGATACCCCGCGTGGAAAGATGTATGTGGACGAGTGGCAAGCGTACGCATGCAACGAGGTGGCCATAAACTGGAATGCGCCGCTCGTGTTTGATCTCGCGGCAACTCTTCCCAATTAACGGCTTCCAAGCTGGGTTCAGCGCACCCAACCTAGAGACTTGGGAAGGAGATATCACGAATCCGGGCGAGCTTGACCGGCGTGCGGCCTGGAATCCCCCACCCGATGCCAACGAAAACTGCGCGAGTGTTGGTTTGCCATGATCGCCATTCTGGCCCGCGGCCGACTCGGCCACGTGCCGTCACGGCGCCCAAATGCGAAACCGGCCAGAGACGTGCATGAGATTCATTAGATACG
>JAFAUR010000554.1 GCA_019243205.1 Acidobacteriaceae bacterium
AGCGCTCTTCTACTGCTAGGCTAGCGCTTCGCAATCAAGGCACCTGCGCTGATGCTTTTGCGCCATGGCTTTCGGCTAACTCCCTGAGCGTAAGTAGTTGCTTACGCATCATGATCAGATCTCCCCAAGCAAGGAGTGCTTGACGTATCCGCTGCCACAACCCCGAAGCCCCTGCGTCGAGCTTCACGACGAGTCGACAGGTTTGCTTACTCTTCGGCCAGACAACGTAGGTGATCGCGAGTGGGCCGTAGATACGTTTGAAACGTGGCAGGATGACACCGGAGATGTGCCGGTTCGACTCGAAGTCGGCAATCTCGAAGATTAGGAACTTCTGACCTCGTTCCAGATGCTCAGCCCCCGGTGTGTGAGCTGGTGAGTGCTATGCCGACCGAGATTCTCGATCCAATCGTAGCTATACAGCGGTGTGCAGTGTTGTTGACCCATCGCATCCTGGCTCGCCTGGAGCCGTTTCGGCGCCAGATACGACATCCTCCATTTTAGCTTCGAAGCATAACTTACAGAAGGGGGTCAACTGCAATGACTACCGCTATAGCGGTGGTTTGTTGCTAACGGACATAGAGGTAGAGTCCTCTACCCGAAAACACCTGCTCGAGCAGCGCTTTTAGTTTCCGCGGCGGGGGCATCCCGGAGAACGCCTTCCAGTATCGACTCAGCATGATCCATGGCTCCAACCACGCCCTTACCGCCCTCAAAGCTTCTGGCCAGGATGCCTCGGGCCTCCTTTTTCCCCCTCCCCGCCGGTTCGGTGGCAGGAGCGTCCTCCGTCCCGGTTGGCTCTTCGGTGGGCAAGCGCCCGTAGGCCCACCAGCAGAACGAGAACGCGCAGCACACCAGCTGCCAGTGCCTTCTCATGGCGAGGTCGCTCCTGACCTGGTAGTCGCTCCAACCCAGGACGTGCTTGACCTGCTTGTAGCTCTGCTCCACCCACATCCTAAACCCGTACAACCGCACGATCTGCGCCAGGCCCGCCGGGGCGAGTAGTTCGCTTTCGGTGGCTCGCTTCGAGCCGGGGTGGGGCAGGTTGCTCGTCAGATACCACGTCTTCTTCTCGGGCAGCCTTTGGGGATCGGTGGTGGCCACAACGGCCCGCCGGTCTTTGTCGGGACCGTAGGGTCCCACGTCCACCTCCAAAGCCCACCACTGCTCTTCGTGGCCGTCTCTAAACGAGCGCGTTACCTTCGACCAATCTCCGGGGTGCCGCTCATCCTCCCAACCTTCGCCGGCTACCAACGCCGCTTCCCACGGGGAACCTATCTCGTCCCCTTTGTGCCACCAGGCGTGCGAGGGCTTCAAGGCCATCACGTAGCCCACCCCGAGCTCGCTCAGGCTTCGTTTGAAACCCTCATCCTCGCCGTAGAACGAATCGGCCACCACCGCCGTGAAAGGGAGGCCCCTCTGCACGGCCGACCCCACCAACTCCGAGGCTATCTTCAGCTTGGTGCGAAACTTCGGGTCGTTCTTGCCTCCACCGAAGTGATGAGAGGGAGTGTAAGGCTCGAAGTCCACCGGATAGTACACTCCCTCATCCGCCCACAGGCTGGTTACGCTCACCACCCCGTTTTCGGTCTTGCCGATGTTGGCCAGCCATTGCCTGCCGACGTGGGCGGTCTTCTTGCCCCACTTGCGGTCCCCGTGCTCGTCTATGACCAGGACGCCCTTCCCGCTTGCAGAGGTCGCGGGCTCCCCGAACAAGAGTCCCAGCCGGCGCTCGTTGACCTCCCTCGGGCCCCACCCAGACTCGGAGAGGAACCATTGCAAGCCCTGCGCTTCCCTTCGCTGTGCTCCCTTCAGGGGTTCGGTGTTGGCAAGGGCGGTGAGGGTCTTGTTGCGTTCGGCGGGCAACAAGAGCCCCTCAAGGTAACGTCTGAAGCCGTCGCGCTGAGCGCGAGCCCCGAAGAGATCGTCGAACCGGGCTGCGTACCCCTCCAAAGGACCGGGAGCGGGCTCTACGGGCAGTCGTCTGGTCATGGCGGCACCTCCTTACCACCATTGGAGCACAGCACTTTTCCTACTTCAACAAACTACTGCGAGAATGTGAGTGGTGATTGACCTCCGGCCGGTCTGACCCAGATTTACACGGGCCTAGTAAGAGTGCCTTGCAAGTGATTCGTCGGCCGGACCGGAGGGCATCGCCACCACCGGACCGAGATGGGCGTGACTTTATAGAAGCTTGTGCTTTTCGGTAGAAGGCCCATCGCAGTGGTGTCCGCCTCGCCTCGGCTCTGGTGAGCGCAGAGCAACGTCTGCTGCCAACTGAGGGGAGGAAAACGTGTCTCGATCTGTCCCTACTACAAGTGCCGAGCTGATCACTCTGGGCGTAGATACCCATAAGGATATCCACGTCGCCGTCGCCCTGGATGGTCTGGGCAGACACCTTGGCACCCTGAGCGTGCCGACGATCCCGGCGGGCTACAAAGAGCTTGTGGACTGGGCGAACGGGTTCGGTCCTCTAGAGCGCGCGGGGATAGAGGGCACTGGCTCCTTCGGTGCCGGGCTCGCCCGCTTCTTGCAGGCCAAGGGGATAGAGGTCTTCGAGGTGATTCGCCCCAGGCGCCGTGACCAGTACCGCAGCGGCAAATCTGACCCTATCGACGCCGAAGCGGCGGCACGCGCGGTATTAGCGGGCACCGCGACTGGCCGGCCCAAAGGCGCCGACGGCGAGGTCGAGATGATCCGTGCCCTCAGGGCTGCGCGTCGCTCGGCGGTGAAGGCGCGTGCTCAGGCCGCCAACCAGCTGAAGGCCATGCTCGTCACCGCTCCCGAAGGGCTAAAGAGCGAGCTACGCGCTCTCTCCACAGCCAAGCTGGTCACGAAGGTCTCGCGGTTTCGACCGGGGACGAACCCCTCGGAGGTGGAAGCTGCCACCAAGTTCGCGCTGCGTTCAGTAGCGCGCCGCTACCAGCGGCTCTCGGAAGAAATCTCTGAGCTCGATGAGCAACTGGATCGTCTGGTGGCCGAAGCTGCGCCGGAGCTGCTCGCCGTAAAGGGTGTTAGCACCGATACAGCCGCCTCGCTGCTGATCGCCGCCGGTGATGATCCTGAGCGGCTCAAAAACGAGGCGGCCTTTGCGCACCTGTGCGGGGTTGCCCCGATTCCGGCCTCTTCGGGCAAGACCGTGCGCCACCGCCTCAACCGTCACGGCGCCCGCGATGCCAACCGAGCCCTCTACGTAATCGCTCTCTGCCGCATGAGCCACGACAAGCGCACCCGAACCTACGTAGCCAGGCGCACCAAGGAGGGCAAGACCAAGAAGGAGATCATCCGCTGCCTCAAACGCTACATCGCCCGTGAGGTCTACCGAATCCTCGCCTCCCTGTCCCTAAACAAATCCCCGATTTCGGTACCTTGACGAACATAGAAGCATCGCTTGGGCTACCGCTGAGGGACTTAAAGAGGCACCAAATACAGGCAGAGACAAATACTCCGGCAATTATCTCTCTGAATACATGCAGGTTTTAGAGGACGAAGTTGAAAGGGCGACGGGACTACAACGACCGTGGTGGCAGCGATGGTTCGGGGCCGGGTAGGTGAGCGGCACTCGTAAGATAGGGGGATGAGTACCATGAGAAAGGATGTATTCCCGACCCTATAGGTAAGACCTAACTAAAGCAAAGCCGTCAGCGTTACGTATCAAAGGGCTCACCCCCGGTGGGTGAGCCTGGGGGTACCCGCCGGGGGAAGTCAGAGAGGCTTGGAGTGATGCGACCGGTAATTAAAGCCGAGGTCCTCTCCATGCCGCCCTCTAGGGTTTGGGAATAGCGCGAACGA
>JAFAUR010000556.1 GCA_019243205.1 Acidobacteriaceae bacterium
TTCAGCAGGTCGATATTGGTGAGCGTATCGACGTCGGTAATCGCGTCCCACGAGGAAATCTGAATCTGCTCGGCGCCGGTCAGCCCTTCCGCCAGCAGCGGATTGAGCACGTCCCATTGCCAGGCCATCGGCAGGACGGCGGAGTCGTTGAGGCTCTTGATGATGTAGACCAGGATGGGTGTCAGGTCGAGCGATTTGAGCCGCTGAATAAGCTGCAGCAACGCCTGCCCACGCATGTCGTTGACTGAGTGATTTCGATACTGTGAAACGGCCCCTTTCGATAACGTAAATTGGCCCCACCTCGCTAGCCGGGCATCCTACCGATGAGGGGGAGGCTCGGGATGCAAAGGAAAGCGAAGGTGGAGCTATTCGAGCAGATTCGCAGGGAATACGAGTTCGGTGTCGGGACGATTAGAGGAGTGGCGCACAAGCTGAAGGTGCATCGGCGGATGGTGCGCCAAGCTTTGGCGAGCGCCGAACCGCCGGAGCGCAAGCAGGTCGCGCGAGAACGACCGGTGATTGGACCGTTGCGCCTCTATATCGACGCCATCCTGGAGGCTGACCGCAACGCGCCGCGTAAACAGCGCCATACCGCGCATCGTATCTACGAACGGATCAGAACCGAGCTGCCTGACTACCAGGTCGCCGAGGTGACTGTGAGGTGGTATGTGCGGGAGCGCAAACGGCAGTTGGGTTGGTCAACGCGCGCGACCTGTGTGCCCCAAAGTTACGCGCCGGGCCAGGAAGGCCAGGTCGATTGGTATGAGGCATGGGCGGAACTAAATGGCACACAGGTCAAGCTGCAGGTGTTCTCGCTGCGCAGCATGATGAGCGGAGCGGCCTTCCATCGCGCATATTATCGCGCGACGCAACAAGCGTTTTTCGAAGCCCACGAGTACGCGTTTCATAATTTTGGCGGAGTCTTTCGGCTTCTTAGATATGACAACCTGAAGAGTGCAGTAAAGAAGATCCTGCGCGGCCATCAACGCGAAGAGGCCACGCGCTTCATCGCCTTCCGCTCGCACTGGCGCTTCGAGAGCGACTTCTGCACGCCGGCTGAACCGCACGAGAAGGGCGGGATCGAGGGCGAGGCCGGCTATTTCCGCCGCAATCACTGGGTGCCCATTCCGCAAGCGCGGGATATCGACGAGCTCAACGCACAGCTCCTAGCGGGCTGCCGAGATGACGAGCGGCGCCATATCGCCGGACATCATCAGACCGTCGGCGCAGCGATGCTCGCGGAGCGGGCGCAGCTCCTGCCACTGGCAGAACAAGACTTCGAGTTGGCGGAACTCTCGTTTCCGCGTGTGGACGGGCTCGGCTGCATTCGGGTGCGGACCAACCTCTATTCGGCGCCGGCGTCGCCTGGCAGGACAGTGGAGGTGCGGCTCTATCCGAGTCATGTCGAAGTGCGCGACGAGGGCTGCCTAATCGCGCGTCACGAACGGTGCTATGAACGCTATCAACAGGTGCTCGATCTCGAACATTATCTCGACGTGCTGGAACGTAAGCCGGGTGCGCTGATCGGCTCCAAACCGCTGGCAGTATGGCGCGAACTAGGACTGTGGCCGGAGAGTTATGATCAGCTACTCACGGAGTTTATTGATCGACACGGCAAGCCGAGCGGCACGCGCCAGATGATCCAGGTGCTGAGCCTGATCAAACCTTACGGCCACAAACAGGTGCGCGCGGCAGTGGAACAGGCCATCGCGCTGAGCTGTGCCGATGCTGCGGCGGTACGGCATCTGGTGGAATCTGCTGACCTGACTCATGCGCGTGACGAGATCATCCAGTTGGATACACTGTCACGCTTTGAGCGAGCGCTGCCGGTAATGACCGATTACGATGGGCTGCTTAGTAAGGAGGTGACGCCGTGAACGCAGAGAGCGGCGCCCTTGAAGCGGCTACTGTCCGGCAGCAATGCAAGCTGTTGCGTATGCCAACCATGGGGGCGCAGTGCACTCAACTGGCCGAACAGGCGGTGCGCGAACGGCGCACCTATCTCGGCTATCTTGAAGCGTTATTGCAAGCCGAACTCGAGGAACGTGAAGAGCGGCTGATCGAGCGACGCATTCGCGAAGCCCGGCTGCCTCGCATGAAGACCTTGGAGGAGTTCGACTTCGTACGCAATGCCAAGGTCTCGGCCCAACAGATTCATGAATTGGCCAAAGGTGATTACATCGCGAAAGCGGAGCCCATCATCTTTATAGGCGACAGCGGTACCGGCAAGACCCATCTCCTTACTGGCCTGGCGGTGGCGGCCTGCCGGCAAAAGCGGCGAGTACGCTTCGCCAGCGCCGCTGCGTTGATCAATGAAATGGTCGAGGCCAAGCATCAGTTGCAGCTGGGCCGCGCCCTGGCGCGGTGGGCGCGTTATGACCTTATTGCACTCGACGAGGTGGGCTATGTGCCGCTGGCCGAGGTCGGTGCCGAGTTCCTGTTTCAGGTCATTGCCGAACGGGCCGAAAAGGCTGCCGTCATCGTCACTACCAATCTGCCGTTTTCGGAATGGACCTCGGTGATTCCTAATGCCCGCCTCTGCAAGGCGCTGATCGACCGCATCACCGACCCGCCAACATCATCGAAACCGGGACCGAGTCCTACCGGTTCAGGCGCACGCTGGAGAAGCGCAAAGGCAAAGCACCTGACGCGAAGGGTTGATACCGCGCCCCCCAAAGGCGGCGGGAGAAAATAATCAATTAATGAGTCACTCAGGCGACCAAAACATGTAGGGGCGGGGCCAAATTCGAATATCAAAAGGGGCCACGCCGCATTGTCAAAATCACCAAGCCAAAAAGTCTTTGAAAATCAGCCAAATCTGCCGTTGGCCCTTTCGCCTAGGAGATATTTTTACATCAATCTGCCTAGCACCCCCTAGTCGTCAGCTGCACTGAGTACCTGACTGACCGAAAAGAGTTTGGCATCGTGGCCGTTATCGCCATTCCCAATGCTAGCCAAAGTAGAGCACCGGCTGCACAGCGGCCGGTGTGCTCAGGCGAATCATCATACGCCTGCCGATGGACGGTCGGGATTTCAACCGGCGCAGTCGCCCTCGCGAACGCTTCGAGCAATTACGGTCGCGATCCTCGCCGCGCTGTCCATCACGTTAGTGTCCAGGTCGAGTCCGCAGAGCATGTAACGTGCGGCGGCGACATAGGGATCGAATGACAGTATCGCGCCCGGCCTTCTATGGCTTCGGGTTTTGCTGCTGAACTCGCAAAATGGCTGCGGCTTGCCATAGCCAAGATCGCTAAGCGAGGTGACCACCTCCAAGTCGGTTCTTCCGCTGCCAAACCCGACCAGAGCGCGGCGCAAGCGATCGCCTTCATCGATGTGGACAAAACGCCGCCCACCAGCCAACCCCTCAGCAGGCGGCTTATCTCCGGCGCGCAGCCGATAAGCGGTCATCCCGAGGTTGTGAAGGTCCTCGACGAGCGAGGTCGCCATCAACTCCTCCAACTCGCGCGCGCGAACGCTGCGATCCACTGGAACTCCGAACAATCTGGGAAATGCCGTGCTTGTCTCTTCGGTTTCGCTCGAAAAAAGTGGGGCAACCGGCAGCAAGCCTCGTTCGGAGCTCATGCTTTCAGCATCGAGGCCATAGTCGGCAACATAAATGATTTTCGGCGGCGCATTC
>JAFAUR010000702.1 GCA_019243205.1 Acidobacteriaceae bacterium
CCGAGAATTAAAACAACACCGGAACAGTATGCGGCGCAGCTTGAACTCGAAATGCAGCTTCGCGACAAACTGACGCAGACCAACAAGGCAGTGATCGAAATTCGTGATGTACGAAAGCAGATCGAAGAACTGACTGCCCGAGTAAAAGCCGGTGGAGAGAGTGAGAAGGCGAAGACCGTTATCGATCGCGCAAAGTCTCTCTCTGACGAACTGACTGCTGTCGAAGAGCAGCTGTATCAGACGAAGAACCGGGCGAGCGAAGACCCGCTCAATTTTCCTGTGCGTCTGAACAATAAACTCGCGGCGCTCCTGACAGCTGTTGGCTCTTCCGATTCCCAGCCGACTGCTTCACAGCAACAGGTATACGAGGAATTGGCCACGAGCGTGAACGCCCAGCTGAATAAGCTGAAAAACCTGATAGATTCTGGAGTTCCGTCCCTTAATCGATTGGTAAAGGATCACGACATTCCCGCCATCACAGTCAGGGCTGCGGGAACTCTATAGACAGAAGGAGCCGGACTCATCGAACCGGCTCCTTCATGTACTTGATTTCGCTGTCGGTGACGGCAATCTCGACACGCCGGTTCATCTCGCGAGCCTGTTCTGTTTCCGCTTTTATGCGTGGATTGGTTTTGCCGAAGCCCTTCGCGTCAACGAGCGCAGCGTCGATGCCTGCCTGCACCAGATAATTGCGGACAGCTTCCGCCCGCCGCTCGGAGAGTTTCTGGTTATATTCCTTCGTACCCACATCATCTGTGTACCCGAAGATTGACAATCCGAACCCCTTCGACGCGAGAAGAATTCCCGCAACCCGGCTCAAAAGCTCGCGGTTGCGCGGTTTTAGGTCGGCGCTGTCGAAATCGAACTTAAAGACGGAATCGGGCAGGACCATAACCATTCCATCGGGTGTGCGTTTTGTTTCTGCTACGCGATTCAGGGCCTGTTGCATCTGGTCCAGTTCCTGTTCACGCTGCTCGACCAGAGCCTGCAGTTGAGTTTTCGCTTGATTCGCCTGTTCCGCCGCTTGCCGCGCCGCTGACTCGGCCTGGGCTTGTGCCGTTTGGGCCTGGTCGCGCTGCTGCTCTGCCTGGACCCGTCCGCCTGCCGCCACTTCGGCGCGGGCGGCGGCTTCACGGGCACGCTCAGTGGATGCTGAAGCCGCCACCGCTGCCTCCTTTGCCGTCCGAGCAGCCTCCGTCACTTGTCCGGACAACTCGGAAACTTTCCGGTCGGTAGCAATCGATTGTTGATGTATGTAATAAACGGAGTAACCGGCTCCGCCAGCAACGATTACAACCGCAGCTGCAACAATGAGAGGTCTCACACTCCTATGCTAGTCGGCTTTAAGGTCGCAACCAGAGTTGAATGCACTCTCGCCTAATGGAACGCACTCTCGCCTAATGAATGAGAGCGCGGATTCGAGCTTCGAAATAGGGCAGCGGAGCTACGATTGCCCTGCGTTTGATAATGAAGATATCCGATCTAGCCCTTTTTACCTTTTGGGGACACACGTCAGGGATATGCGCCGATGCGGTGGTTTATGACCATGTTGGGGCAACGGTATTACGTTACAATGCAACCGATCAACAGTATGCTGTTGTCTGCAGGCATGCGATCTCTTTATAAACAGGAACGAACACTCCGAAATGTACAGACCAGGTTCGCGGCGCAGATGGACGCTTTAGATCACGAGCCGTAATGCATTCGTTTTCGTTTGGCTATCTGCTGCTCCGACATGGCTATTTGTTTGTGTTCGTATACGTTTTCGCCGTGTCTATAGGCTTGCCGCTTCCTGCTGACCCCGTGGTTCTGTTGGTGGGTGCAATGGTTGGCAATCATCGGTATTCGTTCGGGCCGGCGCTGGTTGCGGCAGTCGTCCCGGCGGTTCTGGGCGACTTCCTCTGGTACGAACTTGGGCGCGTGAACGGCGGCTCCATCCTCGCGATGCTGTGTAAACTGTCACTCGAACCTGACACATGCGTCAGAAAGACCCAAACAGCTTTTTCCAAGCGCGGTGCTGCCACTTTGCTGTTTTCAAAGTTTGTTCCAGGCATGGCCCTCGTCTCCGTTTCACTTGCCGGCGTTAGCAAGCTCGGGTATTGGCGTTTCTTACTCGCAGATACAGCAGGTTGCACCATTTGGGCGGCGGCTTACTTATTACTCGGCCGTATCTTCTATCGGCAGGTCGACTCAGTGATTGCGCTTTTGGGACTCTTTGGCCGTAGGGCGGGACTCGTGGTTTTGATACTGATTTCACTCTACATTTCAGCCAAGTACATCCAGCGCTGGTGGTTTCTCCGGAACCTTCGCGTCAACCGGATTACAGCTCAGGAAGCGCTCGCGCTGATGGACAACGGTGAAGCGATCACAATTTTCGATTTGCGTCACCCCGCTGAAGTAGAGCGCGAAGGCATGAAGATCGCCGGTGCAAGAGTCCTTCGTCCCGATCAGCTCGGCAGCGTGTCCCACAAGATTCCAGAAGGTCAGCAGATTATTCTCTACTGCACCTGACCGAACGAAGCCACTAGCGCCCGTGTGGCGCTGCAACTGAAACGAGCAGGAATACGCAGAGTTCGACCTCTCGCAGGCGGTTTCGAGACTTGGCGAGATCTCGGCTTTCCGTTGGAGCCAGCGGGCCAAACTCTTGTTCCCCAATCGGATTGAGACCGTTTTTCGAAGCCGATCCGAATCCCGCTCCTCCCGACATTCTTTGCAATAAAGAGAGTCGCCTACATCAACCTCGGGCATAATCGCCTTGCCAATAATGCATGCTCAGATATTAGGCCCCGAGACTTTGCCCTGGCTTCAGCATTTCGCGGCGGCTGCTAGAATCGCCTCGATGCTGCGGTCGACATCGTCGTCGGTGGTTGACCAGTTGCTCACGCTGATTCGCATAGCAGTGCGGTTCTTCCAGACGGTCCCTCCACACCAGCAGGTCCCGTCCGCTTGGATCGCAGCAATAGTGCGCTTAGTTTGTTCCGGAGTGCCGAAGGAAACTAGAACCTGGTTCAGTGTCACATCGTTGAGCACTTCGTAACCCGCGTCCCGCAAGGCCGAAGCAAAGCGCCTCGCCTGTCGACAGTTACGCTCAACCAGTTCAGCCAAACCTGCGCGCCCCAGAGATCGTATCGCTGCATAGACGGGTATCGCACGCGCTCTGCGTGATTCTTCAGGCACAAACTCGTGCGGATCCCGCTCGCCCTTGCTGGCGACAATATATGCCGCGCCCAGCGACATAGCCGCGCGATGTGCGGCTTCATCGGCACAGAAAACTATTCCACAGTCATACGGAACATTGAGCCATTTGTGTGCGTCCGTGGCGATCGAATCTGCCAGTTCGATGCCTCTGAGAAAGGGCGAGAGCTGCGGCGACAGCGATGCCCAGAGGCCAAACGCGCCATCAACGTGCAACCACGCTCCGTGTTCCTTCGCTAACTGGGCGATTTCGCTAAGAGGATCGACCGAGCCTGTATTTACGTTGCCGGCCTGAGTGCAGATGATACAGGGTCCAGACTCTTCACACAAAGCAGCGGACAACTCGCCGGCACGCATACGGCCTTGGCTATCCGTCGGAATCCTACGAGCCCTTTCGGCTCCCAGACCAAGCAGGCGCAGCGCCATCACGATCGTGTAATGCGCTTCGTCACTGATCATCAGTCTTATGGGTGGTGCTCCAAAAATTCCATGCGCTTCCACATCCCATCCGGCGTTGCTCAGAACTCGATGTCGTGCAGCCGCCAATCCGGTGAGATTGGCCATCTGGCAACCCGTAACGAATCCAAAACTCATGTGATCGGGCAGCCCTGCGAGGTCTCTCAGCCATGATCCAGTAATTTGCTCAACTACGGAGACCAGAGGAGATAAGACATGAATGCCACCGTTCTGGTCCCAGGTCGACGTGAGCCAATCGGCGGCCAAAGCCGCTGGTAAGCTACCCCCGACAACAAAGCCAAAATATCGCGGTCCGGCGGAGGCGACCGTACCTTTCATACCGCTGTCGGCCAAAATCTCTGTTATAAGTTCTGGAGAACTGCCTCGTTCCGGGACGGGCCCGCCAAGAGCCAGACGCAATTCATCCGCGCTCATCGTCGGCCGTACAGGCCGGGTCGGAAGTGATTCGAACCAGGCTTCAACATGGTGTTCGACGCTCGCGAACAGGCGTGATGGAATCACAGTGGCTTGGTCGATGTTTTCCAGTGGCATCGGAATGTGTTCAAGAACGACAAACGCCAACTTTGCTGTTGGCCAGTTTCAAGGGTGCACTCTCAACCGCGCTCGGCTGGTGCGGTTGGGTGACGAAGGAGCCCTTCGAGGAGATCAACCGCACCATCTGCATCACTGTAGCTCATCTGATACAGGTGAGCCTCCAGCAGGCGCTCAACTGCCGCTAATCGCTCGCTCTGAAAAGGCCATTGCTCGCTCGGCACTTCTTCCAGTAGGCGCTGTCGTACCTCTTCTCGCGATATGGGCGTCAGATGAGCTGAATCACCTCGGACCTTGTCTTTATTGACATAAACGATGTAGTCGACCAGCGTTGTATGTGCCAGGCGGCTCGGGTATTCATCTGCCACATTTTCTTTTTCTGGGTACGTGGGCGATGGTGGCCTATTTCCGATCGCCATGCGCGCACCATGACGAAGTGGAAAGCAAGTAGCGCATTCAGAAAACATTGTCCAGCCCCGGTCGGCCAGGCACTGAGCAAGCACGCCCTTACGAGGCCCCAATGGTTCGAAGAGCAATACGCCGGACTGATACTTTGCAAGACAAGCCGCCCGGATTGTTACTACGTGACAGCTCTCGAGCAGAGCATACGCCATACTCTCAACGAAGTAGTGACGCAGATACTCCAGGTTGGCCGCGGCAGTCGTCGTGAGCCATGCGGATCCGAATCCTCGCCCCAAATCGCACGTAGAAAAGTTCTTTGAGTTGGCAATCATGATCAGGAGGTTTTTCTGAAGTTGCCACACCGGCGCAGAAGGGCAGTAGCCGGTTTTGTATTCGGAGACCGATACTCTCAATTCCAGAGGCGGCTCTTGAAATTGCTGCTGCGCCGAGTTCCAGCTCTGCCGCGCTGCTTCGAGCACACCTGGATGGTTGGATTTGATAACAACCGGGAATCCATACGGATAGTAGATCTCGCACAGGGGCAGGGGAAGAGACTCCTTCAAGGCTCGGTGCAGAGCTCTCGTTCGATTCGAATACCGCATACGCTAATTACTGGGGGAAATTGGCTCCTCTGTGAGAAACCTATAGCCGACCCCGTGTATGGTCAAGAAGTATTTCGGAGTGGATGGATCAGGTTCGAATTTGCTTCGCAAGCGTACCACGTGTGAGTCTACGGTCCGGGTATTTGGGTATGACTCGTACCCCCAAACCGAGTTCAAAATCGTATCTCGTGTAAGTGGTTTATCTCGATTGTGAACAAAATAGAGCAGCAGGTTGTACTCACATGGCGTGAGCTTCACCTCTTTGCCGCCGCGAGTAATTACCCGCCGTGCCGGCTCGATCTCCACATCGCCGAACCGAATCGTGGTGCCGCCGTGCGGTGCTGTCCGGCGCAGTACGGCGCGTATGCGGGCTACCAGTTCGCGTGCGTGAAATGGCTTCGGAATGCAGTCATCAGCACCCATCTCAAGTAGAAGCACCCGCTCCACTTCATCGCTGGTCGAACTCAGGACGATCCGCGGGGTCTGAATCATCGAATCGCGCAATTGCGAACACAGCTCAATAACGCTGATCCCGGCGATAGGAACGTCAAGGATAATGAGTTGCGGATGCAGGGTCACGGCTCTATGAAGGCCGGTCTCAACATCCGTCGCCCAAATCGGGCTGAAGTTTTCGCGTTCCAGCACGGGGCCGAGCGCGATCCGCGCGCTGTCGCTTCCGTGAAGGACTAGAATCTTGTTCATTGCGATCTAAAGCTCCGGTTTAAATCGTGCGTCCGAACCTACCCGTTCGCAATTCCTCTCCGGTCCCCGTTCTGTTCAAAACAGGTCCCTCCGTATCTATTTAGAAAATCCGCCTTTACAGGCTCGAATCCAAACTGGCTTATACTGTTGCGAATGGGTGAAGCCCCCGCCCTGGGACTATGCCGAACTCTCCGAGAATCGCGCGCTTTGGCCCATTCGAGGCGAATCTAGCAACTGGCGAGTTGCGCAAGCAGGGTGTGAGGATTCGCCTGCCGGAACAGGCCTTTCAGATCTTGGCCGTGCTGGTTGAGCGGCCGGGTGAGGTGGCCAGCCGGCAGGACCTGCAGCAGCGTCTCTGGCCTGGACAGACGTACTTCGATTTCGACCATGGTTTAAACAAGGCCGTGAATCGATTGCGTGATGCGCTGAACGATTCAGCGGTCACGCCGCGGTTCATTGAAACCGTAGCACGACGAGGATACCGCTTGATCGTGCCTGTGGTTCTGGCCGGCAGTGAGCCCGCCCCATGGGCAACGCCTGCGCGTATTCGGTTGGCTGTTTTGCCGTTCGACAATCTGAGCGGAGACCCGGAACATGAGTTCTTCAGTGACGGCCTTACAGAAGAGATGATTTCGGTTCTTGGCAGGCTCAATCCCGGCCGCCTGGGGATCATCGCACGTACTTCTTCCATGCAGTACAAGCGGAGTCGGAAGAGCATCGACGAGATCGGTCGGGAACTCGATGTGGAATACGTTCTGGAAGGATCTGTTCGCAAAACCGAGAACCGTGCCCGCATCAACGTGCAACTGATACAAGTGCGCGACCAGACACATTTATGGGCTGATAGTTACAATCGCGATCTGGCTGACATTCTTCATGTGCAGTACGAGGTGGCGCAACATGTAGCCGTCTCATTGTCGGTCACACTGTTGGACAAGGCATATCGGCGAGATGCGCCGGTACCCTCTGATGCATACGAAGCCTATCTGCAGGGTCGGTTCTACTGGAATAAAGGCAGCGGCCGTGACGCGAAAACGGCAATTGAATGGTTTCAGCGAGCCGTGGAACGCCATCCGAAATATGCGCTCGCTTATTCGGCCATGGCGGACTGTTACGGGCGCCTTGTCTGGTACGGTGACTTGACGCCACGAGAGGCTGGCCCGAAAGCAAGACAGGCTGCTTCCCAGGCCCTGCAAATCGATGATCGCCTCGGCGAAGCGCATGCCTCCATGGCTTTGGTGTGCTTCTGGTATGAGTGGGACTGGGCGGAAGCGGAACACGAATTCAGGCGCGCTATAGAGCTGAAACCTAACTATGCTTCGGGACACAACTGGTACGCCGCCTATCTCAATGTGATGCAGCGCTTTACCGAGGCTGCTGAAGAACAGGCGATCGCCCGACAACTCGATCCGCTTTCGCTCATCATCGCGATGAATGCGGCTGACCCTTACTACTTCAAGCGTCAGTTCGCTTCAGCCATCGAGCAATTGGAACCGGTCCTCAAACGTGAACCATATTTCTATCCGGCCCATTACAACCTGGGTAAGGCGTACGCATTGTCCGGACGCTACGAGGAAGCGATTACCGCGTTCGAAGCGGCGGCCCGTTTCTCGGGAGTTGAAGCGGCGAACGCCGCATTAGCCTACGCTCACGGTCGAAAAGGGAACATCGCAACAGCTCAGAGCATCCGCCAAAGAATGGAAGAGCTTGCGACTACAACTTATGTGCCCGCGCCGCAACTCGTTCTGGCCTATCTCGGCTTAAGCGAAACAAACAAGGCCATAGATCTGCTTGAGAAAGGATATGAAGAGAGGTCCTTTCTGATGATCTACCTGAAAGCTGATCCTATCTACGACCCCTTGCGGTCAGACAAACGCTTCATCAGTTTATTGGAGCGGATGAACGTTGCTGCCCGCTGGTCCTAAGAACTGGTTCGGACGTCGTAAGAGCGGTTACACGATAGTATTTCCAATTTCTCCACAAGACCTCCAAACAAGTTTGCATCCCGCGGAGGGTACGATGAATCCACCCGCGGAGAAGCTATTTCCCCGATTAATCTCGAAACAACTATTGCAAAGGAAACATAGATGAGAAACAAGGTCGAGAATCTATTCCATGACCTTGGATATTTATCTACTGAAGCGCGCGCTCGCTATTGCTCGGAGGTTGGAATTACTGAACAGACGCGAAGGGAAGTCGAAGCACTTCTGGCATTCGACTCGTGTCTCACTAATTCACTGGATGCAGATCTGACGCATATTGCCTCGCTAGCATTGAACGGTCTCGATCCTCAACCGATCATCTGCGGATCTTACAGGCTCCGCGAGATTGTCGGGCGGGGTGGAATGGGTACCGTCTACCTCGCCGAACGCATTGACGGTGAGGTGGCGCATTACGTGGCGATAAAGCTGCTTCGCTCTGGCGGCGACGATCCACACGCGCGCGCTCGGTTTCGCGCCGAGCGTCAGATTCTCGCTGGTCTTTCCCATCCCAATATCGCTCGACTGCTCGACGTCGGACACCGGGAAGACGGTCAACCGTTTCTCGTGATGGAACATGTCCAGGGACTACCAATCGATGAATACGCAGAAGGTCTTGGCATTAGGCAAATCATCAGGTTAATTCTGAAAGTTTGCGGCGCTGTCGCTTACCTGCACCGGAACCTTATCGTTCACCGTGACCTCAAGCCGGCCAACATCCTGGTCAGCCCCGATGGTGAACCGAAATTGTTGGATTTTGGCATCGCTAAAATTCTGGACGCCGCCAACGATTTCACGCAGACCAGCATGCGACTATTGACGCCCGAATACGCCAGTCCTGAACAAGTGAGCGGCGATCCGATAACCACCGCCTCGGACATCTATTCGCTCGGGAGTGTTCTTTACAAGCTGCTCACCGGATCGTCGCCGCATCAGTTCGATGCCGCTTCATCGTCCGGCATCTCGGATGGCATAATTAACGCGCCAATCAAAGCGCCTTCCAATCTTCTTCCCGCTCTGCCTCGCGATGTCGAGAGCGTACTCACGAAAGCGCTGCGGCGGGATCCGCACGATCGTTATGCCACCGTCGAGCAGTTCGCAGATGATCTGGAAAACTTCCTTCAATTTAGGCCCGTTCGCGCGCGTAAGGGTGACCGCCGCTATCGTATGCGCAAGTTTCTGCGCCGGCATTGGTTGCCGGCTGCTGCCGTGGCTCTGGCTTTGGACGGACTTTCCAGCGGCATGCTTGTGGCCAATCATCAGCGTGCGATCGCTCAACGCCGATTCGTGGAAGTTCGTCAGCTCTAGAACCGGTTTTTCGATATCGATGCCGAAGCCCGCAAGCTTGCCGGAAGCACGAAAACTCGCCAGCTGATTGTCAACGCTTCCCTCAAATATCTGCAGCGGCCATCTGCCGAGGCCGGTACAGATCCTGAACTCGCGCTGGATTTCGGAAATGCGTATATGCGAGTAGCCCGCGTTCAGGGCGTACCAATCTCGCAGAATCTCGGCCAAATGGACAAGGCGGAACAGAACCTTCGCATCGCTGAACGATTTCTACAGTCAGTCCTGCGTCAGAATTCTGCGAACCGAACGGCTATTCTACGGTCGCCCAGGCGGCACACGACCGCATGTTACTGGCGAGATTCAACAGTAATCAGCAGCAGGCACTCGCGTTCGCACGCAGATCAGCCACGTATTTGGAGAAGTTTGCGGCAGGAGTTCACGACAGGGCCGAAGCACCGGCCATTCTTCTGACGCATCTGAACGTAGCCGATCCATATATGCTCGCCGGCGAATTGGAAGATGCCCAACGGCTTTGCGATCGTGGCAGGGACCTCGCACGTACTCTTGACAACCGGCTGTACGCCGGGACGTTTCTGTGGGTATCCGGCGAAATCTCACGGCGCGAAGGAGAGCTGGATGAGGCTCTTAAGCAGATGGAAGAATCCGTCAGGATCCTGAAGCCGTCGCCCACGGGCGCCGAACACGGCCGAACCATGAATTTCATTATGGCTCTCATCCACGAAGGTCAGGTTCTTGGAGAGGAAGACGCGATCAGTCTGGGCGAATCTGAGGCCGCCGCCGATCGCTTCCAACTCGCGTTCGAAACGGCCGATAAGTTCGTCCATCAGGATTTGCAGGACCAGGCAAGCAGAGGACGTCTCGCCAGCGCGGGTATCAAGCTGGCCGACATCCTCCGGCGTTCGAACCCGTCCCGCGCTTTGGCCACCTATGATCATGTGCTTCGGCATTCCAGTGAGATTGACAACCCCAGCTTTGCCCGTTACCAGATAACCGCACTCGCCGGCTCCAGCACTGCCTTGCTGCGTTTGCATCGTGTTCGCGAGGCACGCCGCCGTTTGGATACGGCGTTCGAACGCTTGCGCCAGATGAACTTGTATCCGGCCGACAAGATCAAGCTGGGTTCCGAAGCAGACCTGACGCTTTCAGCTTTCGCAGACTAATCGGCCGGCACTGGCCAAGTGAATGAGGCAATCGAGACCACGCGCAGCCTTCTCGAAAAGGTACTCGCCTGGGGAGCAAAGCCGGAAAGCAACCTGGAGGATGCGGTTCAGGTTTCTCGTCTGCACGCCGCTCTCGCCAATCTCTTCCGTCGCACGCATCAACGGGCGCTTGCTGCTGAAGTCGAAGCGCAGCAAACGGAACTCTGGCAGCATTGGAACAACAGGCTCCCCTGTAATCGTTTTGTTGCTCATCAGCTCAATGCGGGGTACCGGCGACGATGATGAATATACAAATTACCGGGCTCCTGCATCGTTTGGAGAGCGGCAGTCGTGATGCTATCGATGAATTGATGCCGCTGGTGTACACGGAATTGAAGAAACTGGCGAGGAGGCATTTGCGACGCGAAGCAAGCCGTGCTTCCCTCGATACGACTTCACTGGTGCACGAAGCCTTTCTGAAACTCGCCGGTACCCGCCATCCTACTTATGAGAATCGGTCGCATTTCTACGGCATTGTTTCTCGATTGATGCGTCAGGTCCTTGTCGATACGGCACGGCACAGAGGCGCGGAAAAGCGCAAGGCGGCAAACGAGATATCTATCGCCGAACTCCCCGACGCGGCGCCACAACCAAGCCGGTCCGTTCTGGCAGTGAACGATGCTTTGAAACAGCTCGAAAAGAAGGATCCGATGAAATCCGAGCTGATTGAAATGAGCTACTTCGGCGGTTTCACTGCCGAGGAGATTTCTCGAGCGGTGTCGAAGCCCTTCACATTGTGCGCCGTGAACTGCGTCTTGCGAAGGCCTGGCTTCGCATGGAGATGTCCGGCAACGTGCCCGACCGGCTGAACGCCTGAAGATCTCTCGGTGCCACGACTTCTGACGAACAGGACACCGCAGGAGCAAGCCAAATCGCACGCGGCACAGAGTGGACCCTAGCTTTTCGTATCAACGGGACAAAAGAACCGCCCTGATCGGGGACGCGGGCTTCGAAAATACCAGTTCAGTTGATCTGACGGGGAACGCCGCGTCGATTGAAATCACAGCCAGATGGCCTTAGACGAATGTTCCGGCCGTCTGCCCAGGATGAACGCGAGGCCCTTCGAGCGCTTCAGACATTCCTCTTTTCTGTTCACAACGTGTCGCAGGAGCGCAGGCTCTCACGTCTAACGTACGC
Source organism: Acidobacteriaceae bacterium (assembly GCA_019243205.1). Classification (GTDB taxonomy): domain Bacteria; phylum Acidobacteriota; class Terriglobia; order Bryobacterales; family Bryobacteraceae; genus Bog-105. The sequence goes on from JAFAUR010000702.1 coordinate 11,533, forward strand.
GGGCTGAAACGTGCTTAGACGTCGAATCGCTGAGATGTTCAGATCCCAGCCTAATCGAGATCGAGAGCATACCGTGGACGGTCCGGTTGTTTATCTTGCGTTTAGCGAATACGGATCATGATTGGTTTTTGCGAAGCGCTAAGATGTTGAGTCACCGTGGAATCGTGCCATTGCTTTGGCTGCTGACGTTTAAAGTCAACACTTCTGATGGCCCGGAACATTAGGCTAGATAACCTACCAGTGACTGCGTTTTCCCGTTTCTTACGCTTATCTACCGGCGACCTAGCGGTGGGCGCTCTGCTCTGCATTAGCGTGACGTTTCTTGCGCCGCCAATGCGAGCACAGGGCAACTATGAGATTCAGGTTTACGGATCGGATACCGTCGCACCAGGCCGGACTATGGTTGAGGTGCACAGCAATTTTACGATCGAGGGTTCAACTCTTTCACCCTCGAGTTCTCCGACAGTCGTCAACACCTTAAAGGATGGTACGCTCCCGACCAATCATCAACTTCACGAAACCGTTGAAATCACGCAGGGGTGGACATCCTGGTTCGAGACCGGATTTTATATCTTTACCAGCGCAGGTCCGAATCAAGGCTATAAATGGGTTGGAGATCACATCCGGCCAAGAATTCGTGTTCCCGAATCGTGGAAATGGCCGGTGGGAGTGAGCCTGTCTACCGAGATTGGTTACCAGCGGCCGCTCTTCTCTCCGGACACATGGACATGGGAAATCAGGCCAATCGTCGACAAGCAACTGGGGCGATGGTATCTCGCCTTCAATCCAGCGTTAGAGAGATCTTGGCACGGGCCTAGCGTCGGCCTAGGGTTTGCGTTTTCTCCCAATTTCAAAGCCAGCTACGGTGCTACCCGGAAGCTCCAAGTGGGTCTCGAGTATTACGGGCAAATGGGTGACATTACTGGGTTCGATCCGCTCTATCTTCAACAACATCAAATCGTCCCTGCAATCGACTATGACTTCGGCCCAAATTGGGAATTCAATCTCGGGGTCGGTGTTGGTGTCACCCGAAGCACCGACCACCTTCTGATCAAAGCCATTCTGGGACGACGATTTCGATTTCTGACACCCAAGATGGGGGCGCTTTCGAGACCCTTCCTGCACTGAATGTGAACCGCCTGCCCGCGGTTCACATTTTGACCACCGATTCCCGTTTCCAGAAGCGCAGAGCGGCGCACTGTTTCACGAAGCTGGATACCGCGGACGCATCATTTAAGGAAACGCATCCCTCATCAAGATCAGACATGATGCCGGATTTCTCGAATAAGGGTTTGGCGGCCTCCGTATATGCGATGAACTTGAGATGCGTGAACGCGTCGCTAACAAAATCGCGTGCCGCGGGATGTTTCGCGAGCGTTTGCTCGCTTCCTTTCCCTGCCAGAATTGCCACGGCGTCATAAAGCACGGAGGGACCTCCGCCAAGCTTCTGCTCGGCTTTGATCAAAGTTCCGCTGTTCGACTTGGCGCCACCTACCATCGGAGCGACGATTTCGAGCATCGCTCCCTCCGCCTCCAAGGCCTGCCTCAGTGTGTCGACGAGCTTTTGATCTACTCCGTCACTTATCAGAGCACCAATCTTTCGGCCTCTGAAGTTTTGTGGACCATTCTCGATGATGCTTAGGGGCTTCGAGGGCTTCAGATCAGTGACGGGCTGTTTGGCCGGCTTGGAAGCCTCCGGCATGTCAGTGAGTCCGAGGCCTTGCGCGATTTTCTTTGCAAGAACGCCATCGACGTTCATCAAATTGGAAACCATGCGCGCGCGAATGCACTGGTTCTCGACTTTACTTAACTCAAAGATGAAGGAGTCGGCGACGTGGCCCTGTTCGGTTGGCGTTTGGCTCATATAAAACTGGCGAGCCTGGCTGTAGTGATCGGCGAAGCGTTCCGAGCGTACTCTGAGTTTCTTACCATCCTCTTCCGCAGGGTAGGAATGGAAACCTTTGGTCGGAGACTCGCGAGGACCGCCACCGCCCGCTCCGTTCCAGGAATTCGGTTCATAATTGACGCGACCCTTTGGGTTCATCATTGCCATGTGCCCGTCCTGTTGAAGGGTATGGAACGGGCACTTGGGAGCATTTATGGGGATGTGCGTGAAATTGGGACTGCCTAACCGCTTCAGCTGCGTGTCGAGATAAGAGAAATTGCGGCCCTGCAACAACGGGTCATTGCTGAAATCGATACCAGGAATGACGTTCTGTGTGCAGAAAGCAACCTGTTCCGTTTCAGCAAAAAAATTGTCGACCATGCGATCGAGTACAAGGCGACCCACCTTGCGGATCGGAACGTCTTCTTCCGGGATAATCTTCGTCGCGTCCAGAACATCGAAAGGGAAGGAATCGGCAAACTTCTCATCAAAGAGCTGCAGACCGAGCTCCCATTCCGGATAATTGCCTGACTGGATCGAATTCCAAAGATCGCGGCGGTGAAAGTCCGGATCGGCGCCATTGATCTTCACCGCTTCATCCCAGACCACCGACTGCAGGCCAAGCTTCGGTTTCCAATGGAATTTTACAAATGTGGATTTCCCTGTGGAGTTGACTAATCGGAAAGTATGTACACCGAATCCCTCCATGAAGCGAAACGAGCGTGGGATGGCGCGGTCCGACATGATCCACATCAGCATGTGCGTGCTTTCGGGCATCAACGACGCGAAATCCCAGAAATTGTCATGTGCCGTTTGAGCCTGCGGGAACGCGCGATCAGGTTCCTGTTTGACGGCATGAACCAGGTCCGGGAACTTAATTGCATCCTGAATGAAGAATACAGGGATGTTATTGCCGACGAGGTCCCAATTGCCTTCCTTGGTATAGAACTTCGTAGCGAAGCCGCGCACATCTCGTGCTAAGTCGGCTGAACCCTTGTTTCCCGCAACGGTTGAGAAACGCACGAACGTTGGTGTCCTCTCTCCTGCTCGCTGAAAGAGATCCGCTGTGGTGATGTCTGAAAGCGATTCGTAATTCTCGAAGAACCCGTGAGCGCCGTACCCTCGTGCATGAACAACGCGCTCGGGAATCCGCTCGTGATCGAAATGAAAAATCTTCTCCCGGAAATGGAAGTCTTCGAGAGCAGTAGGGCCGCGCTCGCCGATACGCAATGAATTCTGATCATCGGAGACCGGAACGCCTTGCTGGGTCGTTAGCGTGGGAACGTCGCCGCCCGAAATTTGATGAGTTTCACCACCCTTGCCGATAACTGTTTCCGCAGGAGACGTAGAAGTCTTATCCATTCGTTTTGATCCTTTCTGTTCGTAAATTCCGCGCGTCGCGCGTTTAACCCCAAGTTGGATTGCGGTCGGCGCATCCCGTTTCGTCCGCAAGCCTGCGGAGAAATCCGGGGTCGCGTACTTCTACGAGTCATCAGTCATCCAATCGCAGATTTGCATTCCGCGTGTGTCGTAAGTACTTCCGAGCGTCTGTGTGCGGCGGCGCTATGAACGCCTGCGCGACGTCCGTATGATGGGATCATGTCAACCGCGCCTCCTGAGTTGGAAATCCATTCTTCCCTCGACGAAATCATGGGCTTGGAGCGCGAATATCTGCTTCAGAATTATTCCCGTTATCCGCTCGCGCTTCACCGGGGCAAAGGTTGTTACCTGTACGACCTCAAGGGCAATCGCTATCTGGATCTCATCAGCGGCATCGGCGTGAATGCGCTCGGCTATGCGCATCCGCGCATAACGAAAGTGATCCGCCAACAGGCCGGTCTGCTGCTGCACTCATCAAATCTTTACTATCACGAGTACCAGGGCCGGCTGGCCGAGAAGTTATCGCAAATCAGCGGACTGCAGCGGAGCTTCTTCTGCAATTCGGGGACAGAGGCGATGGAGGGCGCGTTGAAGATGATTCGCTCACACGGAAATTCGGTCAGCCCGGATAAACATCGCGTGGTCGCGCTGGACAACTCTTTCCACGGGCGAACTCTGGGGGCGCTTTCGATCACCGGCCAACCCAAGTACAGAAAGGATTTTGAGCCGCTGCTTCCCGGTGCGCTGTTTGTAGCTCGGAACGATATCGCGGCGCTCGAAGCAGCGGTGAACGAAAACACGGCCGGTATAGTCTTGGAATTTATTCAGGGCGAAGGTGGTATCAATCCAGTATCGGAGCCGTTCGCGCGCAAAGCTCGCCAACTCGCGGACCGCTACAACGCCCTTCTGGTCTTCGATGAAATTCAATGCGGCGTCGGCCGGCCAGGGTCCTATTTCGCCTATCAATTACTCGACCCGGTTTTGCTCCCGGACATAATCATCGCGGCCAAGCCGATGGCTTGCGGCATCCCTCTAGGCGTCATCATTGGAAACGAGAAGGCGGCAGCAACCATCCGGCCTGGGATGCACGGCTCAACTTATGGTGGTGGCCCGCTCGCCTGCCGGGTGGCGCTCGAATTTTTCGACATACTGGAGGGGCTGCTGCCTTCCATCAACGCTGTTGGCGGTTATTTCCGCATGCGGCTCACGGAGATGATGCGGAGCTTTCCATTCATAAAAGAGATCCGCGGACAAGGCTTGATGATCGGCGTCGAACTTGATTTCCCGTGCAAGCAGTTGGTGCTCGAAGGCATCGGACAGGGGCTCCTGTTCAACTGCACTCACGACACAGTTCTGCGTTTCCTGCCGCCCTACATTCTCACCGAGCAGGATGTCGACCGAGCGCTCGAAGGCTTGAAGAAAATCCTCGCAAAAGCTCATCCTGCGACAGCTAGTGCGGCGAACTAAAGTAGCTCCTCCCGCTTGCTAGCATCGAGTGTCTTTACCAGCTTGCTGACGTCCTGCGACCTGCTTCGGTTTGCGACAAGCAGAGCGTCGGGAGTGTCGACAATGACCAGGTTCTCGACTCCGACCAGGGCGACTGTCTTATTCGAATCCACATAATTACCCCGGCTGCACTCTGCGATCAATTGCCCGCGGCTGGCATTCCCGTTTCCGTCTTTATCCGCGAGATCGTACACTGCTTCCCAACTCCCCACATCGTTCCATCCAATGTCGTCTAGCGGGATGCCAAGGACATGGGGCGCTTTTTCGATCACAGCGTAATCGACAGAGATATCTTCGCAAAGCGGATAGGCTTCGGCCAGCTTGGAAGCGAATCCTGGATCCGTGAACGAAGGTAATCCAGCCAAAAGCGTGGCAGTTTTTGGCTGGTGATGTCGCATCAGATCCAATACTGTTTCAGCCTTCCAGAAGAACATTCCTGAATTCCAGAAGAAATGTCCTGCCGAAACGAACCGGTTTGCCGTCGCTTCGTCCGGCTTTTCACGAAAGCTGGCCACTTTCACGGCATCGCGGGTTCCCGGCATCGTCCCTTGAGGAAACTCAATGTATCCGTACCCGGTTTCCGCCCAGCGCGGCTGTATCCCGAGAACGACTACACCGCCCGATTCAGCAGCTTCGAATCCGGCCCGAACAGAATCACGAAAGCGTTCCTCGTTCAGGATCAGGTGGTCAGCCGGAAATACGGCTAGCGTTGCATCATCGTCAGCATCCGCGAGAATCTGAGCGGCCAACGCGATGCACGGAGCCGTGTTGCGCTGCGCCGGTTCGGCGATGATTTGTTGTGCGGGAACGTCGGAAAGCTGAGTGCGGATCTCTTCCTGCAGAAACTCGTTCGTGATTACCCAGATGTTCTGCGCCGGTATTTCCGGCCGAAGCCTATCAACTGTCTGTTGAATGAGGCTGCGCTCTCCGAAAAACCGCAACACCTGCTTGGCGCTGCGTTTGCGGCTCCTAGGCCAAAAACGCGTGCCGCGGCCTCCAGCCATAATGAGGCCATAACGGTGAGTGTTCATACCTGAGAACAGTGTAGAGTCTCACCCGTCTTCAGCTGGTTGAATGCGATTATGGGTTCGGCGATCCCGCTTTCAACGGGAGCGGTTGATCACCCAGTTGCGAGTCCGGAAAGCCGCGGATGACGCGGAACGTGCGGTTCCACCTGGTACGCGTGAAAAAGTGCTCACCCAGATCCACGAAGTGGCTGACTAATGAACCCACCGAGTTGCCGGCAAGATCTTCAGTCGAAGCACGATACGACCAGTAAATGATCAACGGCTTACCGATGATGTTGTCTCGCGGTACGAATCCCCAATAGCGGCTGTCGAGCGAATTGTCCCGGTTGTCGCCCATGGCGAAATAGCAGTTCGGGGGCACCACGATCTCGCCGTTCACGACGTGGTTTTCCAGCATGTCTTTCTGCAGTTGCGCCTGCAGCCCCTCTGCAAACGGGGACGGCTCGCCGGGCATGTTGTCGCGTGCCGGGTCATACGGAAATTTGTGGTATACGTACGGCTCGTTCAGACGCACCCCGTTTCGATAAACCGCACGTTCAATCATCTTCAGGTGATCGCCCGGAACGCCGATCACGCGCTTAACAAATGTCTGTGAAATATCAACCGGATACCGGAAGACGATGATATCTCCGTGCTTCGGCTCCTCATAGGGCAGCAGATACTTGCTGACCGGTCCCGAAGGCGCGTACGCCAGTTTGTCCACCAGCAGGTGATCACCGATCAGTAGTGTGTCTTCCATCGAGCCCGTCGGAATTACGAAAGCCTGAACCAGCGTGGTAGTTCCGAACAGCAGAAGCAGGATGGTGACTGCCCACTCGGCTATGCTATTCCGCGGCTGCTCGCGTTTCGGTTCTGACTCCGGGTTGACGGTCGGCGCCGTAGCAGTAAGTTGTGCCATGACTCATTTCGCCCGGGGGCACGAGCCTGGTCGCACTTTTCCGGGTACTCTAATTGTATCTTTCGGCGCGTGCCGATCGTTGGAATGTGGGCACGGTACCCCCCTCAGCGGATCCCCGCCCATAGCTGTGGATTTCGGATAAAACTATGTAAAGGACTCACGAGAGTCCGGAAACGCGACGTGGAGGAGATGTTATGAACCGTACACAACGCTCGTTGTTAGTCGCTATCGCCCTCGCCGGCCTGGCTATCAGCTGCGGACCGAAAAACACTGGAAGCGATCAGTCTATTGCGACGGATATTCAGAGCAAACTTGCCGGCGATGCAACAACAAAGGCATCCGCCGTGAATGTCGCTGTCAAGGATGGAGTCGTCACACTGACCGGAGACGTTCCCAGCTCTGACGTGGAACTCCAAGCGATGAAGATAGCCAACGGCACCTCCGGTGTCCGTACCGTGAGCGACCAGATGAAGGTGAACACTGCCCTGGCGGCGCCAGCCGCGTCGGAGCCTGCTGCAGCACCATCGCCCGGCAGCCCTAGCCAATCCGCTAGCGCGAGCAGTGCGATGAAGTCGGCAACGCCACCGCCGTCGGCTGCCGCAGCTCCGCCGCCGAGCGAACCTGCGCCAGCTGCAACCGCCCCTCCCGCTGAGCCTCCCGCGGCCGCCGCTAAAGCTGAGCCTCCACGTCCGCCGGCTCCGCCGAAACCTGTATTCGTGACAATTCCTGCGGGCGACCGGCTCTCGGTGCGGATGATCGACGGTATTGATACAAAAGTGAACACCTCAGGTCAGACGTTCCGCGCTTCTCTCGATTCGCCGCTCGTCTCCGGCAGTCACGTCATCGTGCCCGCGGGAGCACCCGTGACGGTTCTGCTGGAAAATGCCAAAGGAGCAGGCCGGATCAAGGGCGCCAGCGAGGCATCAATACGCGCTACGAGTCTTGAATACGGCGGCCGCACCTATGAAGTGAACACCAGCATCGTCGAGCAGCAGGGAAAAGGGCGCGGTAAGCAGACTGGCGTCCGAACCGGAGTCGGTGCCGCTGCCGGAGCCCTGATCGGCGGTCTCGCAGGCGGTGGAAAAGGCGCGGGTATCGGCGCTCTCGTGGGCGGAGGCGCCGGGTTTGGTCTAAGTGCCTTCACTCACGGCCAGCAGGTCAAAATCCCCTCAGAAACTGTCTTGAATTTTCAGTTGCAAGCCCCTCTTCGGATCGAAAAGACGAGACACCCGTCCCCAGCCGCCGAGGAGAGATAATTTCCTTGAAGATCGCGACGCCGGATGCGCTCCAGCGTCGCCCTGATCCAACAGCGGTTGTTACTATTTTTTGCCCTTGTGCTGTTCCTCGTGGGTGTGTGTGTGGTGATGAACGTTGCCCTGTTCGTCGCGGTATTCACGCTCCTTCAGGTCGCGAGATTCAGAACCGCCAGCTTGCTGTTGACTTCCGCCACTATGGCTCTGTTCTTGTTGACTTTTGCTGCTGCCCGAATGAGAACCTTGTTCTTTCGTCGTCTTTCCCTCGTGATGAGGATGCGGTTCTTCGGTGCTTTTGTGCGGATGTTTACCGGTTCCTTGTTCGCTTCCAGCCATAACAATCATTACCTCCAGTAATGTGACCCATTCGCGGTTCACGGATTGACCTCGTAAAGCTTTCAGATTTCAGGAACCCTGGATGTCTGGACGGATCTACTCAGAATGGTTCATGCAGTGCCAGTGCGATAGTTTCTACGAGGAAGGTCATGGCGAGCACGGATTCTAGCTTTGTTCGGTGTTCCCGGTGCGTGTTAGTTGTATTGCTTTTTTGCGTACCGGCTATACCGCAGTCCGGCAAACCAACTGCTAGGTCCGCGACAGACGTGAAGGCTGCACCGTCCGGCAAAAGCGCTCCCGCCGAACGAACAACGCTGCAGGAACAGCCGCATCAAAGTTCTCCAACTCCGCTGATACCCGCAGAGGATATGCCGCCACCTCCCAAGTTGCCTTTGACGACCGAATCATACGGTAAAAGCTTGTCGATTTTGATCGCGCCTCCGCCTCCTCTGCCTCCTCCAATCCCAGATGACGAGCGGCCGCTCAGCCTTCGGTCGGCTTCAGAGATCATCAAAATCATTTTCGGGCTGGTCTTCCTCTTCGCGCTTGCGTACCTGGCAGGCACGTCCAGAGTACAGGC